>JAYSVE010000606.1:0-1546 GCA_043718725.1 Methylibium sp. | reverse complement strand
CCGCCACTGCCGCCGGGCCGTAGACCTCGGTCAGCCCATAGACATGGGTGATGTCGAAGCCGATCTGGGCCATGCCTTCGATCATGGCGGCCGGCGGCGCCGCACCCGCCACCATGCCGCGCACCGCCTGGCCGATGCCCGCGCGCTGCGATTCGGGCGCGTTGTAGATCAGGCTGTGCACGATGGGCGCGGCGCAGTAATGGTCCGCGCCATGCTCGCGCATCGCATTCAGGATGGCGCCAGCGTCCACCTTGCGCAAGCAGACATGGGTGCCGCCGAGCATCGCCACCGTCCACGGAAAGCACCAGCCGTTGCAATGAAACATCGGCAGGGTCCAGAGGTACTTCGGAAAGTGCGGCATGGTCCAGGTGGCCGCGTTGCAGACCGCATTGAGGTAGGCCCCGCGGTGGTGCGTGACCACGCCCTTCGGGTCGCCGGTGGTGCCCGAGGTGTAGCTGATCGCGATGGCATCCCATTCGTCGCGCGGGCCCTCCAGCGTGGCCAGGGGCGCATGGGCGGCGAGCAAGGCTTCGTAGTCTTGCGTGCCGAGCAAATCGCCCGGGCCGCTGTACTCGGTGTCGGCCACGTCGATCACCACCAGCTCGCGGCCGTGTTCGCTGCGCAACAGCGCCAGCGCCGGGGCCATCACCGCCGCAAATTCGCGGTCGGTGATCAGCACGGTCGCTTCGCAATGGGCCATCTGCCAGGCCAGCAGCGGCGCATCGAGCCGGGTGTTGAGCGTGTTGAGCACGGCATTCAGGGCCGGCACGGCGTAATGCGCCTCCACCATCTCGGGCGTGTTGGGCAGCATCACGCTGACAGTGCTGCCGCGGCCCACACCCAGCGAGCGCAGCGCCGCCGCCAGCCGGGCCGAGCGCTCGCGCACCTGCGCCCAGGTGTAGCGCCGTGCACCGTGCACCACGGCGGGCAGGTCACCGAACACGTCGGCGCTGCGCTCGACAAAACTGACCGGCGACAAGGCCACGAAGTTGGCGGGCTGGCGGTCCAGGTGCTGGTCGTAAGGCGAGGTCATGCGAACTCCTGTGACGGACGCGGCGCGTGCAGAAAAGCACACCCTGCACGGCCGTGAATCCAGGCAGCCATCGTCGCATACGATCCCCCCCTTTCAACTTGCGGAAGGCCTGTGGGCCGGTGTCGCCCGCGTGTCAGGGCAAGCACCCGTTGCCGCTGGCGCAGCCCGAACTTATAAACCCGGACGGTCGCAGGGATTGCCCTGCCGAATCCCTTTTTCAGCAGTTTCATGAGCAGGACAGAATCACAATGGGTGACACAGCAGGCCCCTTGCTCAGCGTACGTGGTGTGACGGTCCGCTTCGGCGGTATCGTGGCCCTCGACGGCGTGAGTTTCGACGTGGCGCGCGGCCAAGTGTGCGGTCTGATCGGCCCCAACGGCGCCGGCAAGACCACGCTTTTCAATTGCCTTTCGCGGCTCTACAACTACCAGGCGGGTGACATCCTGTTCGAGGGCAAGTCAATCACCGCGACACCCACCCACGAGATCGCCCAGCTCGGCATGGGCCGCACCT
>JAYSVE010000605.1:0-8667 GCA_043718725.1 Methylibium sp. | reverse complement strand
TGCGCGAATGGAAGGACCGGCTGCTCGGCCGGGGCGACGCCGCGATCACCGTGCCGGTGTTCGATGGCGCGCTGAAATCAAACAACCTGCTCGAAGAGGCGGCGGTCTGGGCCAAGCTCGACGCGCCGGAAGACCTGGCCACCGACGGGCAATCGCTGTTCGTCGCCGACGGTGCGACGGTGCTGCGCTACGACACGGCGGACCGCGGCGCCAGCGCCACCGTCGTACATCGCTTCGACGGAACGGTCACTGCGCTGACCTGCTTGCCTGGCAGCGGCAGTGGCACCGGTGGCCTCGCGGTGGTGCTCGACGGCCGCGAGGTGCGCATCGTCGGCGGCGTGCACGACGGGCGTCGCTGGGACGCTGTTGGCGGCAAGCCGCTGCATGCCGTCAACGCGATCAGCGCCGGCAGCGATGGCCGGCTGGTGGCAACCGACGGTTCGCGCGAGCATCCGGCGGCGCACTGGAAGCACGACCTGATGGGCCTGGGCCGCAGCGGCCGCCTGATCGAGCTGAACCCGGCCGACGGCGCGGCGCGTGAACTTGCGTCCGGTCTGGCGCATGCCTTCGGCGCCTGCGCGATGCCGAATGTGCCGGGGGGTGCAGCAGGCGGCACGGTGTGGGCCAGCGAAAGCTGGCGCCATCGGGTGATGGCGTTCGGCGCGGGTCAAACGGCCCGCGCAGTCACCGATTCCTTACCCGGCTACCCGTCGCGCATCACGCCCGCGTCAGCCGGGCAGGGTGGCGGCTACTGGCTCACCTGCTTTACCTTGCGCACCCAGCTGGTCGAGTTCGTGCTGCGAGAACCCACTTACCGCAAGCGCATGCTCAAGGAGATCGAACCGCAGTACTGGATCGCACCGGCACTGAATTCGGGCAACACCTTTCTCGAGCCTATGCAGGGCGCGCAGTTGAAGATGATGGGCATCGTCAAACCTTGGGCGCCGCCGCGATCCTACGGCCTCGTGATCCGGCTGTCGCCCGAAGGCCGGGTGCGCTATTCGCTGCACAGCCGCTTCGACGGCAAGCACCACGGCGTGGTGGCGGCGGTCGAATGCAGGGGCGATCTCTTTGTGCTCGCCAAGGGCTGCGGGCGCATCCTGCGCCTGTCGGTGGCGGGCGCCGAACGGAGTCTTCAAGCATGAGCACCCACCCTCCTACCGCTACTGTTTCCGCCTCGGCCGCTGCGCAAGCGGCCAGCACGAGCCCGGCGGCGCCGATCCTGGAGCTGCGCCAGGCGACGAAGAATTACGCCGGCGTGCCGGCGATCGACTCGGTCGACTTCGCGCTGCGCCAGGGCGAGATCCACGCCATCGTCGGCGAAAACGGCGCGGGCAAATCCACCTTGACCAAGGTCATGGCGGGCGTGGTGACCCTCAGCTCCGGGCAGATGCTTGTCGAAGGGCGCGTGGTCAACCCGCGCACCCCCCACGAGGCGCTGCGGCTCGGCGTGGCGATGGTGTTCCAGGAAACCAGCCTGGTGCCGACCATGACGGTGGCGCAGAACCTGTTCCTCGGCCAGGAGAGGTATTTCAATCGCTTGCGCGGCATCTACATCGCCGCACAGCAGTTTCTGCAATCGCTGCAGTTCGATGTCGACCCGACCGCTGTGGTCAGCCTGCTCGGCGCGGCGAAGAAGCAGATGGTCGAGATCGCGCGCGCGGTGCTGCACAACGCCCGCGTCATCATCTTCGACGAGCCGACCGCGAGTCTCACGCCGGAGGAGAAGAAGTATTTCTTCGACCTGGTGTTCAACCTGAAAGCGCGAGGCGTCTCGGTGATTTTCATCTCGCATGCGCTGGAGGAAGCGCTGCTGGTGTCCGACCGCATCACGATCCTGCGCGACGGCAAGCATGTGGTGACTGACGACAAGACGAGCTTCGACCGCGCCCGCATCGTCCAGGCGATGGTCGGGCGTGATCTGTCGCAAACGCTTTACGGCCAGCGCAAGACGAGCGTGCGGCCGCAGGGCAAACGCGTGCTGGCGGTGCAGAACCTGCGCATGGCGGCGATGGTCAAGAACAACTCGCTGTCGGTGTTTGCCGGTCAGATCACCGGCGTGTTCGGCCTGGTGGGGTCGGGGCGCACCGAGACCTTCAAGGTGGTCGCTGGCGTCATCAAGCGCGACTTCATGCACGGCGGCGAAGTGCTGTTGCACGACCGCCCGATACGCTACTTCGTGCCGGCGTCCGCGGTGCGCGACGGCATCGTCTACGTCACCGAAGACCGCAAGATCGAGGGCTTCTTCGAGACCAAGTCGATCGCCGACAACATCTACCTCGGCCTGCTTGCCAAGCTTCGCGGCCAGCGCACACTGGTGTCACGCAAGGAGGCGGACGACTCGGGCACGCACTGGATCAAGCGGCTGAACATCCGCGCCATCAGCAAGGACGTGAAGGCGATTGAACTCTCGGGCGGTAATCAGCAAAAAGTCGTGATCGCCAAGTCACTGATCCAGGAGCCCGAACTCATCATCTTCGACGAACCCACCCGCGGCGTTGACGTGGGGGCGATCAGCGAGATCCACGAACTGATCAACCGCCTCGCCGACGAAGGCAAGGCGGTGGTCGTCATCTCGTCCTACCTGCCCGAGGTCATGGCCTTGTCAGACCGCATCCTCGTGCAGCGCATGGGCAAGGTGGTCGAGGAGTATTCAGCCACTGAAGCCACTGAAGAGAAGATCATGTACGCCGCGATTCATTGATGAGCACGTCACTGGACATGCCAATGGACACGCCAATGAACACCCCCGCATCGGTCGATTTCTACTTCGACTTCATCTCCGGCTACGGCTATTTCGCCAGCCTGCGCATCGAGGCGCTGGCCGCGCGCCACGGCCGCAAGGTGAACTGGCACTGCATGTTGCTGGGCGTCTCGGTGATGAAAGTGATGGGCCTGAAGCCCTTGCTCGAGACTCCCCTGAAGGGCGACTACGTGCTGCGCGACGCGGCGCGCTACACGCGTCGGCACGGCCTGGAAATGGTGCGCCGGGTGAGTGACCCGATGATGGACCCGCGGCCCGCGGCGCGCGCCTTCTGCTGGGTCAAACGCCATCACGGCGGGCTCGAAGGCGCGTTCGCGCGCGCCGTCTTCGATCGCTACTGGCGCCTCGGGCATGACCTGTCGGTTACCGAAGAGCTGCTGACCCTGGCTGGCCCGCTCGGGCTGGAGGAGGCCGCGCTGCGGCAGGGCATCGAAGGCGAGGAGTCGCGCACCGACCTGCGGGATTCGGTGGCAGCCGCGCTCGCACGCGGTGTCTTCGGATCGCCCTTCATCATCGTCGACGGCGAACCGTTCTGGGGTTCCGACCGGCTCGAACTGCTGGACGACTGGCTGTCACGCGGCGGCTGGTGAGCCGCTGCTGGTGCGGAGTTTCTGCCGAGTTTCTGCCCGACCTGATAGGAGTGCGACATGTCCGACCTGCAGACTGAAGCGAACCCGGTGGCACGCCCGCGACCGCTTGCCGGCATCACGGTGATCGACGCCACGCGCGTCGTCGCCGGCCCGTATTGCGCGCAGATGCTCGCCGACCTGGGCGCCACGGTCATCAAGGTCGAGCACCCGAGCGACCCCGACTACGTGCGCAGCTTCCCGCCGTTCGTGGCCAGCGCCGAGCCGGGCGCTGCGCCGGCCGGCAGTGGCTACTTCGCCCAATACAACCGCCACAAGCTTGGCGTCAGCCTGGACCTGAAGCACCCCGACGGCAAGGCGCTGTTCATCGAGATGATCCGCAAGGCCGAGGTCGTGATGGAGAACTTTCGACCCGGCACGATGGACAAGCTGGGCCTGGGCTACGCCGTGCTGCGGGTGGCAAACCCGCGCCTGATCTACACCGCAATCAGCGGCTTCGGCCAGACCGGCCCGCATTCGCGCCGCCCCGCCTACGACAGCACCGCGCAGGCGGCCGGCGGCTTGTGGTCGATGAACGGCAACGCCGGCGAGCCGCCGATGCGCGTGGGCAGCATCATCGGCGACCTGGCCGCGTCGCTCTACGCCACGATCGGCACCCTGGCGGCGCTGCGCGAAGTCGAGCGCAGCGGCCTGGGCCAGATGGTCGATATCTCGCAGCAGGACTCGGTGGTCACCCTGACCGAAAGCGCGATCGTCAACTACACCGTCAGCGGCGTGGTGGCCACGCCGCTGGGCAATGAGCATCCGTTCGCTCGCCCCTACGGCCAGTACGCGTGCAAGGATGGTCATGTGTTCTTCGGCTCCTACAGCGACAAGCTGTGGCGCGAGTCCTGCGTGATCTTCGGCGAACCCGAGCTCGCCGATGACCCCGAGATCGACACCATGGTGAAGCGTTTCGACGATGCCACCTACCAGCGCCGCCTGAAGCCCGTCATCGAACGCTGGTTCTCGTCGCGCACCAAGGCAGAGCTCGAGGCGATGGCGGGTGACCGCATTGCGTTGACGCCGATCAAGACCATCGACGAAGTGGTGGCCGACCCGCACTTGCGCGCCCGGGAGATGTTCGTGCCGGTTCAGCTGGAGGGCGCCAGCGTTGAAGTGTTCGGCTCACCGATCAAGCTGTCGGGCACCCCCACGCGCTCGGTCGGCGCGGCGCCGGCGCTCGGTCAGCACAACCGTGAGGTCTACATCAATTGGCTGGGAATGTCGCCGGAGCGCTTCAACCTGCTGGTGAGCACCGGTGTAGTTTGACGCGCTGCTGAAGGCAGGCGCGGTGCTTCGCCGGATGTTCGACAAAGACCGTCAGGATCAGGTATGGCTTTGCTCCCCGGTGACTTGCTGGCGGCAGGTTACCTGGCGCTTCGTCGGCTGCGTTGTTGAAGTCGAAACGTGTGGCGTCGGCCTGCGGCCTAGAATTGCATCCGCCGAACATCGCAAGCCCAGACGCCTACAGCCATGCTCGAATCGAAATTCGGCACGACCCGACCGGACACGCCAGGGAAGGCCGTGAGTTCGCCGGAAAGAGTCGCCTCGAGCATCACGAAAGGCGTGTTGCGGCGCGACTATGTGGTCGGCCAACGCCTGATCGAGTCCGACTTGACGCAGCAACTCGGAGTCAGCCGCAGCACCGTGCGCGAAGCGCTGAAAATCCTCGCAGCCAATGGCGTTGTCGAGCTGGTGCCGCATCGCGGGGCGTTCATCCGCGGGCTGTCGCTGACCGATGCCGAGAAACTTCTGGCGCTGCTCGAGGTGCTGACTGGCCTGGCGGCGCGCCTGGCCGCCAACAACATCGATCGCGGGCAGAACCGCAAGCTCTTCATGGCTGCGTCCAAGCCGCTGATCGATGCGCGACCGACGAACGAGCTCGACCGCATCCTCGACGAGCGTGCGCGCTACTACCAGACGATGCTCGATATCGCCGACAACAGCGAGCTGCGCCGCGCGATGCCGATGCCGCGCGCACACCTGTTCCGAACCCAGTTCTACGGATTTTTGTCCAAGGTCGACCTGCGCGCGATGGTCACCGAATACCGAAACATCACGAAGGCGATCCTCGCAGGCTCGGGCGCGAAGGCGGAACTGTATGCGCGCCGGCATCTCCAGCGCACCGCCGAGCGCACGCTGCCGCATCTGCGCTGAGCGCACCGCGTACCCGGCGGCAGCGCCTGACGCTCGTGCCCCTAGCGGTATTTTGCGAGCTCGAGCTTGCCGATCTGATTGCGGTGCACCTCGTCGGGCCCGTCCGCGAGGCGCAGCAGGCGCGCGGTCGCGTAGGCCGAGGCGATGCCGTGGTCGTTGTTGGTGCCGCCGCCGCCGAACGCCTGAATCGTCCAGTCGATCACCTGGCAGGCCATTTTTGGCGCCGCCACCTTGATCATCGCGATCTCGGCCTTCGCGAGCTTGTTGCCGACCGCGTCCATCCGGTGCGCGGCGTTCAGCGTCAGCAACCGCGCCTGCTCGATCAGGATCCGCGCCTCGGCGATGCGCTCCAGCGTCACGCCCTGCTGCGCGATCGGCTTGCCGAACGCGACGCGCGAGAGGCTGCGCCTGCACATCAGCTCGAGCATCTTCTCGGCCAGGCCGACCAGGCGCATGCAATGGTGGATGCGGCCCGGGCCGAGGCGACCCTGCGCGATCTCGAAGCCGCGGCCTTCGCCCAGCAGCATGTTGGCGGCCGGCACGCGGACGTTTTCGAAGGTCACTTCCGACGCGCGGTCGGGCACGCCGTAGAAGCCGAACACCGCGATCGGCCGCACCACCGTGACGCCGGTCGTGTCGAGCGGTACCAGCACCATCGACTGCTGGCGGTGCCGGTCGGGGTTCTGCGGGTCCGATTTGCCCATGAAGATGCAGATGCGGCAGCGCGGGTCGGTGGCATTGGTCGTGTACCACTTGTGGCCGTTGATCACGTACTCGTCGCCATGGCGCACGATGCTCGATTCGATGTTCGTCGCGTCGCTTGACGCCACGTCGGGCTCGGTCCTCGCGAAGCAGGAGCGGATCTCGCCGGCGAGCAGCGGCTGCAGCCACCGCTCCTTCTGTTCGGCCGTGCCGTAGCGTGCCAGCACCTCCATGTTGCCGGTGTCGGGCGCCGAGCAGTTAAAGACCTCCGGGGCGAGATGCGAGCGGCCCATGATTTCGCAGAGCGGCGCGTAGTCGAAATTGCCGAGCCCGCTGCCGTCGTGAGCCTTCGGCAGGAACAGGTTCCAGAGCCCGGCCTCGCGGGCCTTCGGCTTCAGCTCGTTGAGGATCGGTGCGACCTTCCACGGCCCGAGCGTCTCGGCTTCGCGGTAGTAGCGCTGTTCGTTCGGATAGATGTGCGATTCCATGAACGCATGAAGCCGGCGCTGCAGGTCCTGGACCTCGGGAGTGAAGGTGTACACGGCGGCTGCTTTCTGCTCGAACGGAGCGACGGCGGTTGAGAAACGATGGCGGTGCGGAACGAAGCGCCTCAGCGCGCCGCGGCAATGAAGTGCTGCGTCACCTGGCGCCACGCGGCTTCTGCGATCGGGCGGGTGCGCGAGCCGGTCTCGAAGGCTTCGGCGCTCGCGGCGTTGCCATCGAGCGCGCGTTTCATGATTCCCTGCAGGATTGCGGCGAGGCGGAACATTGCATAGGCGAGAAAGAACTCCCAGTCAGCCGGGGCGACCGGATCGCGCCCGACCCGCCGGCAGTAGCTTTGCAGGTACGCCGCCTCCGCCGGGATCCCGAACGCCGCATGGTCGATGCCGGCCATGCCGCGAAACTGCGCGGCAGTCAGCCGCCACGGCAGCGCGTGGTAGGCGAAGTCGGCCAGTGGATGGCCAAGCGTCGAGAGCTCCCAGTCGAGCACCGCGAGGACGCGCGGCTCGGTCAGATGGAAAATCAGGTTGTCGAACCGCAGATCGCCGTGGAACACGCAGGTCTCGTCGAGCGCCGGCAGATTCGCCGGCAACCATTCGATCAGCCGGTCCATCGCCTCGATCGGCTCGGCCTGCGACGCCCGGTACTGCCGCGTCCACCGGTCGATCTGTCGCTGCATGAATTCGCCGCTGCGGCCGTAGCCTTAGAGGCCGACGGCGCGGTAGTCGACCCGGTGCAGCGCGGCGACAACGCGATTCACGTCGTCGTAGATCGCGCTGCGTTCGGCATTGCCGATCCCGGGCAGCGCGGGGTCGCGAAGAGCGCGGCCTTCGACATGCTCCATCACGTAGAACGGCGTGCCGATGATGCCAGGATCCTCGCACAGGAGATGCGTGCGCGGCACCGGGACGTCGGTCTCGCGCAGTGCGGTGATGACGCGGTACTCACGTTCGACCGCATGCGCCGAAGGCAGTAACTCGCCCGAAGGCTTCTTGCGCAGCACGAGCCGCGTGCCGTCGGCGCAAGTCAGGCGATAGGTGGGATTCGACTGTCCCCCTTCGAGCCGTGCCAGTTGCAGCGGCGCTGGGCAAGCGTCGATGTGGGTTCGCAGGTAGCGCTCGAGGCGCGCGACGTCGAGGTCTTGCATCGGGCAAATGCTACGACTGTTTGTCAGACAATATGAGTGTGATCGTCCGACAGTTCCGGCCATCCGATGCCAAATCTGCCAGATCTTCCGCTTCAGCGCTTCAACGTGACACCCTCGCGCTCGCGGTCCCACAGCTCGGCGCGGCGCGCCTGCGCGTCCTGCTTCAGCTTGTATTTCTCCAGCTTTTCGGTTGCGGTTTTCGGCAGACTCGCGGTGAATTCGACGAAGCGCGGAACCATGAAGTAGCTCATGTGCTCGGCAGCGAAATGCACGACGTCTGCATGCGCCATCTTCTCTCCTGCCCGGAGCACGACATAGACCATCACATCGTCCTCGCTCATCTCCGAGGCGAGCGGAATCGCAGCGACCTCCAGGATCGCAGGGTGCCGCGACAAGATCAGCTCGACCTCGTAGGCTGAAATGTTCTCGCCGCGGCGCCGGATCGCCTCCTTTTTTCGGTCGACAAAATAGAGGTAGCCGTCGGCATCGAGATAGCCGCGGTCGCCGGTGCGGAACCACCCGTCAACAAAGGCGCGCTCGGTCTCGGCCGGCATGTTGTAGTAGCCCTTCATCATCGACCCGGCCTGCAGCGGCAGTACCCAGATCTCGCCGACCTCCCCGGACGGCAACTCGCGGTCGTCGTCGTCGACGATGCGCAGCTCGCACGCGCCCCGCGGGCGCCCCGCCGAGCCGGCCTTCTCGGGAGGATCGTCCGGCTTGAAGCAAGTGACCGAGAAGTTCTCCGACATCGCAAAGACCGAAGTGAG
>JAYSVE010000604.1:0-3635 GCA_043718725.1 Methylibium sp. | reverse complement strand
ACCCTTCAACTCCATGGCGGCAAGGTGATCGAGCGCGTCAGCCAGCCGCAGTTCTGCCGCGGCCGGCCGATCGGACGGGTGTATTCGTTTCGCGACCTGACCGAGAAGATCGAAGCCGGCGAACGCATCGAAACCCTGTCGTCGACCGACATGCTCACCGGCCTGCCCAACCGGCGGCGCCTGGACCAGCACTTCAACACCAGCCTGGCGCAGGCCCGACGCGAGCGCAAACCGTTCGCGATGCTGGTGCTCAACCTGGACCACTTCCGGCGCGTCAACGACACCCTCGGCCACGCCCTGGGGGACCGCGTGCTCGTCGAGGTGGCGCAGCGCCTGCGCGGCTGCCTGCGCCAGGGTGACGCCGTGGCGCGGGTCGGCGGTGACGAATTCGCGTTGCTGCTGCACCTGGCCGACGTGGGCCGCGCAGAAGCCAGCGCCGCGCGCGTGCTGGAGGCGCTGCGCCGGCCGTTCCACCAGGGCGACATCAACTTCACGGTCACCGCCAGCCTGGGCGTTTCGATGTTTCCGAGCGACGGCGAGACGCTGGACACCCTGCTCGATCGGGCCGACGCGGCGATGCGCCAGGTCAAGGAATCGGGTCGCGCGGGCGTTGCCTTTCATCGCCCGCAATGGCGCCGCAGGCACACCGACGCACGCTCCCGCTTGCAGCTCGACCACGCCATGCGCCTGGCGCTGAAGAATGGCTTGTTCTGCCTGCACTACCAGCCCCAGGTCGACCTGGAGAGCGGCGTCGTGCGCGGCGCCGAGGCGCTGATTCGCTGGATGGACCCGGTGCTGGGCGAGGTCGCGCCCGGCGAGTTCATCCCGGTGGCCGAAGACAGCGGTTTCATCATGGCGATCGGCGCCTGGGTGTTGCACGCGGCGGTCCAGCAGGCCGCGCTGTGGCATGCGCGCGGCCTGAGCCTGGTGGTGTCGGTCAACGTGTCGGCGCTGCAGTTCCAGCAGCCCGGCTTCGTCGACGAGGTTGCGCGGGTCTTGCGCGAGGCGAGGCTGCCCGCCGCCTGCCTGGAGCTTGAGCTCACCGAGTCGATGCTGATGAACAACGCGCCAGACGCCCTGGAACGCCTGCACGCCCTGGCCGCGCTGGGTGTGAGCCTGGCGATCGACGACTTCGGCACCGGTTTTTCCTGCCTGAGCACCCTCAAGCGGCTGCCCATCCACCGGCTCAAGATCGACCGCAGCTTTGTCCAGGGCCTGCCCACCGACGCGAGCGATGCGGGCATCGTCACGGCCATCCTCGGCATGGGCCGCGCGCTGCGGTTGCAGGTCGTCGCCGAAGGCGTCGAAACCGACGCCCAGCGCCGGTTCCTGAAGAAGGCTGGCTGCGATCAGTTCCAGGGCTTTCTTTTCGCCAAGGCGCTGGAGCCGTTGGCGTTCGAGGCGCGGCTGCTGGCGCCGGTGGCCTTGCCGCAGCGGCTGCGCCTGGTCGACTCGGCGCAGACGGGCCTGGCGCCGCCATCACGGCGGCATTGAGCGCCGCAAGACCGGCCGCGGCCGGCCGTCCCCCGCGGGCTCAAGGAAAGCGGCAAAGCCACATTTCCTTGAGAGCGCCCCCAGGCCGACGACGTCGTCGTCCGCCCCCCGAGGGGGCACAATCGCGCACCACCCCGCCACTTCGGCGCCCGCGCGCCACACCGCCGTGATCTACAAATTCAAGTCCAAGGCCGCCGGTGACGTGATCATGATGGCCGCCAACGCCGAGCCGGTGTTGCGCCTGATCGGCAAGGAGCCGGCGGCCCAGGGCATCATCGAGCCGGCCGCCATGCCCGCCGCCATTGCCGCGCTCGAACAGGCGGTGGCGGCCGAAGATGCCTCCCGCCGATCGGGTGTCAAGGACGACGCCGATGACACGACGGCCGCGGGGCAGATCAGCTTGCGCCAGCGGGCCTGGCCGCTGGTGGAGATGATGAAGCGGGCCCACGCGGCCAACCAGGCGATCGTCTGGGGGGTCTGAGCGCACAGCGGAGCGAGACTCGGCGCGCGATCATGAACCCTGGCCAGCCGAACGGGATCGAAGCCCTGCCCGTCGTGTCGGCGCCGGATTGGCAACACCCACAGGTCACCCGCGTGCTGGCCATCCGCCATGGCGAGACGGCCTGGAACGTCGACGCCCGCATCCAGGGCCACGTCGACATCGCGCTCAACGAGACCGGCCGCTGGCAGGCGCACCGCCTGGCGCTGGCGCTGGCCGACGAGGGCATCGAGGCGGTGTACGCCAGCGACCTGTTGCGCGCGCTGGAAACCGCCCGGGCCGTCGCCAGGGGCTGCGGCTGCGCCATCGTCACCGACATCGGTCTGCGTGAACGCGGCTTTGGCGAGTTCGAAGGCCTGACCTTCAACGAGGTCGAGCGGCGCTGGCCGCAGCAAAGCGCCCGCTGGCGCAAGCGCGACCCGACCTTCGGCCCCGATGGTGGTGAGGTGTTGCAGGACTTCCATGCCCGCTGCGTGGCCACCGTGGCGCGGCTGGCCTGCGCCCACCCCGGCCAGACGATTGCGGTCGTGGCCCACGGTGGCGTGATGGACAGCCTGTACCGCGCGGCCACCCACCTCGGACTGCAGGCGCCGCGGTCCTGGGAACTGGGCAACGCCAGCATCAACCGCCTGCTCCACACCCCGCAGGGCTTCACGCTGGTCGGCTGGAACGACACCTGGCACCTTGAAGACAACTCGCTCGACGAATCGAGTGCTGGTGAAACCGCAGGCGAACGGAGCGGCCCGCCCGCGCCCGGCGGAGAGACCCGATGACGACGCCACCGGCACAGGTCGGCGACCCGGTCGGCGCCATCGACACGCCGGCGCTGGTGATCGACCTGGACGCGATGCAGCGCAACCTGGCCCACATGGCCCAGTTTGCGGCCGAGCACCGCCTGCGTTTGCGGCCGCACGCCAAGATGCACAAGAGCGCGCACATCGCCAGGCTGCAAATCGAGGCGGGCGCGGTCGGCGTGTGTGTTCAAAAGGTCAGCGAAGCCGAGGCGCTGGCGGGTGCCGGCGTGAGCGACATTTACATCAGCAACGAGGTCATCGCCGAACCCAAGCTGGCGCGCCTGGCCGCGTTGGCGCGTCGCGCGACGCTGGCCATCGCGGTCGATTCGCCGCTCGGCGTGCAACGCCTGGCCACGGCCTTGAAGGCCGCCGGCAGCCGGGTCGACGTGTTCGTCGAGATCGATGTCGGCCAGGGTCGCTGCGGCGTCGCTCCGCAGGCGGCCGCTGGCTTGGCGCGGCAGGTCGTCGCGCTCGGCCTGCCGTTTGCCGGCCTGCAGGCCTACCACGGCGGGGCCCAGCACCTGCGCGCGGCGGGGCAGCGCGAAGCCGCCGTGCAAGACGGGGTGGCGCGGGTGCGTGTGGCCCTGGCCAGCCTGAGCGCCGCCGGCATCGAATGCCCGCTGGTCACCGGCGCCGGCACCGGCAGCTTCGGCTTCGAGGCCAGTGCCGGCGTGGTGGGCGAGTTGCAGGCCGGCAGCTACCTGTTCATGGACCGCGACTACGCCGACAACCTGCCCGCACCGAACGCACCGGCGTTCGAACATGCGCTGTTCGTCAAGAGCCAGGTGATGAGCCGTGGCGCGTCGCACGCGGTGATCGACGCCGGCCACAAGTCCCACGCGATCGAC
>JAYSVE010000603.1:0-3646 GCA_043718725.1 Methylibium sp. | reverse complement strand
GTCCATCAACTGCCGTCCACCAGCCCGGCCAATGCCAGCTGGAGCTACGCCCGAAAACTGGCCGCTTGGCAGGCGGTGTTCGAGCAATGCCGTTTGTTGGGCTCGCGATAATTTGCACATGGCCACATCAACGAAAAAGCTCTATCCGACGCTCGCAGAAGCCACCGTTTCAGAAGCCGACGCGGTCCGCTACCTGCACCTGGGCACGCCGTGGGTGCAAGGGGCCATGCGCATCCGCAAGCCGCTGGGCCTGGAGCTGGAGTACATCCAACGCATGATGGTGTGGATGCTGCTGCGCCCCGAGGCGCATTGGCGCAGCGCCCACGCCGTGCAATTGGGCTTGGGCGCTGCCGCCATCACCCGGTTCACCTTTGGTGCCATGCACATGCGCACCACGGCCGTTGAGCTGAACCCGAGTGTGATTTTGATTTGCCGCTGGTGCTTCAAGTTGCCTGAAGACTCGGCCCGTTTGAAAGTGCTGGAAATGGACGCCGAGGAATATGTGGCCGATCCTGAAAACGCCAACACCGTAGACGCCTTGTGCGTTGATTTGTACGACCAAGACGCCGCCAGCCCCATGCTCGACACAGAATTTTTTTACAGCAATTGTTTTGCGCTGTTGCGCGAAGGCGGCGTCATGACCGTCAACCTGTTTGGACGCGACGCCAGCTTCGAGCGCAGCGCAAAAAGAGTGGCAAACGCATTTGGGCACACCGCAGAGTCGAACAACGTCTTCAGCATGCAGCCCACTAAAGAAGGCAACACCGTGCTGGTGGCCATGAAGGGCATGAGCCTGCCCGAGCGCGACGTGCTGGTGGCACGGGCCGACAACATCAAAGCGCTTTACAAGTTGCCCGCGCCAAAATGGGTGAAGATGATTCGTCCGTTTCCTTCAATCAACGCAAGCATCGTGAACGCATGAAACCCATTGATCTTCCGTTGAAGTCGCCGCTCTTGTCCAACCCGAAAGGCCGGCTCGAGTGGCGCTGGTTGCTGACCGCGCTGCATGCCGATCACCTCATCAGCAAAGAAGATTTCGACCGCACCGTGCAGCGCTTTGGCGGTGCCGACAGCTCGCAGCATCCGCTGGTGCGTTTGGCCAGTGCGGGCCTGGTACGCAAAGGCAGCAGCAAAACTTTGGATGTGGAAGCTCTCACCGAATGGCTGGCCACGCGATGTGGCCTCGGCTATTTGCGCATCGACCCGCTGCGTGTGGACGTGGGCCGCGTTGCGGATGTGATGTCCATCACCTACGCGGAGCGTCGCCATGTGCTGCCTTTGCAGTTTGGTTTGCACGAAGTGACCATCGCCACCTGCGAGCCGTTTGACGTGTCGTGGATGCCCGAAATCGCAGCGCACACACGCCGCGCCGTGAAGCTGGTGTTGGTGAGCCCGTTGGAGCTGGCCAAGTACACGACCGAGTTCTACATGCTGTCCACCTCGGTGCGCGCCGCGGTGAAAACCGGCGAGGCTGCAGCGGCGGTCAACTTCGAACAATTGGTGGAGCTGGGGCGCAGCAACAAGCAGCTCGACGCCAACGACCAAGGCGTGGTGCAGGTGGTCGACTGGCTGTGGCAATACGCCTTCGACCAGCGCGCCTCCGACATCCACCTCGAGCCGCGCCGCGACCTGAGCGTGATCCGCTTTCGCATCGACGGCGTGATGCACACCGTCTACCAACTCCCGCCCGGCGTGATGGGCGCGATGATCGCGCGCATCAAGCTGCTCGGCCGGATGGACGTGGTCGAGAAGCGCCGCCCGCTCGACGGCCGCATCAAGACCCGCGACCCCAAGGGCGACGAAGTCGAGATGCGCCTGTCGACCCTGCCCACCGCGTTCGGCGAGAAGATGGTGATGCGCATCTTCGACCCCGACACCGCGGTCAAGCCGCTCGAGCAGCTCGGCTTCGGCAGCCACGAACGCAAGCGCTGGGAGGCGCTGGTCGCCAAGCCGCACGGCATCGTGCTGGTGACCGGTCCCACCGGCTCCGGCAAGACCACCACGCTGTACTCCACGCTGCGCCGCCTGGCGACCGACGAGGTCAATGTCTGCACGATCGAAGACCCGATCGAGATGATCGAGCCGGCGCTGAACCAGACGCAGGTACAAACCGCGCTCGACCTCGGCTTTGCCGAAGGCGTGCGTGCGCTGATGCGGCAGGACCCGGACATCATCATGGTCGGCGAGATCCGCGACTTGGAAACCGCCGAGATGGCGATCCAGGCCGCACTCACCGGCCACCTCGTCTTCAGCACCTTGCATACCAACGACGCGGCCTCGGCCATCACCCGGCTGGTCGACCTGGGTGTCGCGCCTTACCTGATCGGCGCGACCGTGGTCGGCGTGCTGGCCCAGCGGCTGGTGCGCACCTTGTGCCCGGCCTGCAAGCAACCCGACCCGGACACCACCCGCGAGACGCTGCACGAGTTGATCAAGCCATGGCGAATGAACGGCGGCGTCAAGGCGTACCGGCCGGTCGGCTGCCTCGAGTGCCGGATGACCGGTTTTCGCGGCCGGGCCGGTCTGTACGAGCTGCTGGTGGTCGGCGACGCAGCGCAGGCCTTCATCCACCCGGTGCCCGACGCGGCCCGGCTGCGCCAGCAGGCCCTGAAAGACGGCCTGCGGCCGCTGCGCCTGGCCGGTGCAATGAAGGTGGCCGAGAGCGTGACGACGGTCGACGAAGTGCTGCGTGCTACGCCGGCTTGGGAGTGAGTCGACGCAGCGAAGCGCCTATGCAATTGCGCAGCGTGCGCGACTCGATCAGAGGCTCACCCGAGCTTCGACCAACGAAAGCCTCTCAGCCTTCGAGGCGACGCAGCGTTGCCCCCGCGAAGCTGGGCAGCGAAGGTCGGCGCTAACTCGGAGCGAGGCGGATGCGACGACTCTCACGCTCTGAGCCATGCCGGTAAACCCTAGCTACAAGCCCTCGAGTGTCGAGTCGGCGGTGCCTAGAATCTCGCCCAACGCATCGAGCAAGGTGAGGTACGCATGAAGATCAAGAGCCAGCGCGATTTCTGGTCCGGGCTGATGTTTCTGGTGGTCGGTGCGGGCTTCGCGTTCGGCGCCACCAACTACTCCATGGGCACCTCGGCGCGCCCGGGCGCCGGCTACTTCCCGCTGATCCTGAGCAGCCTGCTCGCCATCATGGGCGCGATCGTATTGTTCGAGTCGTTGACCATCGAGACCGAAGACGGCGAGCCGATCGGCGATATCGCGTGGCGCCCCTTGCTCGTCATCGTCCTGGCGATCACGGTATTCGCGATCCTGCTGCCGCGCCTGGGCATGTTCATCACCATCCCGATCCTGATCGTCATCGTGAGCTTTGCCGGCGATGAATTCGGCTGGATCGGCGTGACCGTCAGCGCGATCGTGCTGACCGTCTTTTCCTGGCTCGTATTTACCAAGGGCCTGGGTTTGACGATCCCGCTCTGGCCGATCTTCATGGCCACCTGATCGCCGCCCCAAGACCGCACGAGAGACAAACGCCATGGACCTGATCAACAACCTCGCGCTCGGCTTCAGCGTCGCGTTCACGGCACAGAATCTTCTGTACGCCCTGTTCGGCTGCATTCTCGGCACCTTGATCGGGGTGCTGCCCGGGCTCGGCCCGGTGGCCACCATCGCGATGCTGCTGCCGTCGATCTAT
>JAYSVE010000602.1:0-1553 GCA_043718725.1 Methylibium sp. | reverse complement strand
TGGTCGGGCCTGGCCTGCAGGTGGTGGCTGCGCACCAGTTCGGCCACCACCAGGCCCAGGCGCACGCGGCGCTCGGCCTGCGGCTGGAAAATCTCGCTGGGGATCGGTGCCTTGTCGAAGTCTTTGACGCCGCGCTGCTTCAAGTCGTCACGGGCGCTGGCGACCAGGCGCTCCAGTTCGTTGTCGACCAGGGCCTTGGGAATGTCGAGCTCGGCCACCTTGACCAACGCGTCCATGGCCGCGGCTTTGTTGCGCGACAGGATGCGGAACTTGACTTCGCGCTCGAGGTTCTTCTTGACGTCGGCGCGCAGACCTTCACTGCTGCCGTCGGCAATGCCCAGCGATTTGACGAAGGGCTCGTCCAGCGCCGGCAGGTTCTGCGCCTCGATCTTCTTGATCGTGACCAAGAAGTCGGCTTCCTTGCCAGCCACGTCCTTGCCGTGGTACTCGGCGGGAAACTGCAGCGGGAAGGTCTTGTTGTCGCCCACCTTCATGCCGCGCACGGCCTTGTCGAACTGCTCCAGCATCTGGCCCTCGCCGATGATGAACTGAAACGCTTCGGCCTTGCCGCCCGAGAACGGCTCGCCGTCGATCTTGCCTTCGAAGTCGATCGTCACGCGGTCGGTCTCGGCGGCGCCTTCGACCGCCGGGCGCTGCGCGAAGGTGCGGCGCTGCTTGCGCAGGATGTCGATGGTGCGCTCGATCGCGGCATCGGTGACTTCGCTGCTGACGCGGTCGACTTCCACCGCGGCCAGGTCACCCAATTTCACTTCGGGGTAGACCTCGAAAGTGGCGTCGAAGGCCAATTGGCCTTCGGGTGCTTCGCCCTTGGGCGTGACGCGCGGGATGCCCGCGACACGCAGTTGCGCTTCGTTGGCGGCGGTGGCAAAGGCCTGGCCGATCTTGTCGTTCATGACCTCGTTCTGCACCGAATAGCCGTAGCGCTGGGCGACCACCGACATCGGCACCTTGCCGGGGCGAAAACCATCGGCCTTGAAGGTTCGCGACAGCTTTTTCAGCCGGGTTTCGATTTCGCCATGGAGGTCGGTGGCCGGAATCAGCAGGGTGATGCGGCGTTCGAGCTTTTCGAGGGTTTCAACAGTCACAGCCATGATGGGACTCACAGAAAAAGGGGTCTGGTGCGCGGGGCCGGACTCGAACCGGCACGCCCGTGAAGGCGTCAGGACCTAAACCTGGTGCGTCTACCGATTTCGCCACCCGCGCGGGTGTCTCTCGTCTGCAGCCAGGTTTCGCCGGACTGTCAGTTGTCTTGCCTGAACCGACCAGAGACCACCGAATTAAAGTGGCCGCCAGGCATTCCGGTCAGCGCGCGATTCTAGCCGGCCCTGGACCGCCGACCCCGCCGACCCCGCCGGATGCCCGGGCAGGGGCGGTCTGACCCGCAACCATGCCGCATACATCGCCGGCAGCGCCAGCAGCGTGAGCACCGTGGCCACCACCAAGCCGCCCATGATGGCCACCGCCATCGGGCCCCAGAACACGCTGCGCGTCAGCGGCACCATCGCCAGCACCGCCGCTGCCGCTGTCAGCAC
>JAYSVE010000601.1:0-21708 GCA_043718725.1 Methylibium sp. | reverse complement strand
GGCTACCCGGGATCGCACAGCAGCGGTTTCGACGCCTACTGCCGCTGGGTGCGCAGCTACGAACTCGACGGCGGGCTGTTCTACACCGACTCGGCGATGAGCCTGGCCGACCAGAAGTACCTGGCCCGCGTCGAACGCATGCAGCGCGGCTCGCGCGACCCGGTGGCGGCAGACCGGGCGATCGCCGGCTTCGCGCTCGCACCGACCCGCGTGCGAGACGATCAGGCGCTCGCCGCGGCGCTGCAAGCCCCGCTGCCGGCCGCCAACCAGGCGCTGCGCACGTTGAAGGGCCTGCACCGGCTGTCGCCGTACTTCCCGCCGAACAAGGACAAGGAAAGCGAGATCCTGATCCGCTTTGCCCAGGACGTGTTGAGCGGTTTCCGCCGCGTCGTCGCCAAGGGTGTGTTCAATCCCGGCCAGCCCCTGGAAGCATTGGCGCAACCCTTCAGGGAAGAACTTGACTGGTTGTCGACCCCGCTGCAAACGCCGCCGCCCAGCGATCGCGCCGACCTTGCTTTTGAGCCTGGCAAGTTGCAGGCCGGTATTCTCAAACCGTACCCCGACATCACCCACGGTTGTGTCGTGCTGTTGCGCGTCGACACGGCCGAAAACGCGGCAGATTTTCTGTCGCGCTGGCCCGTGAACCGCGAAGGCGCAACGGCCGACAGCCCGATCCGGCGCAACGCCGCCTTCACCTACGCCGGACTGCGCGCGCTCGGCTTCTCAAAGGAGCGGCTGGACCCGCTGCCGCCGGAGTTCATCGACGGCATGGAGGCCCGCGCCGGGCTGCTCGGCGACCTGCGCTCGAACCACCCCGACAACTGGAACCGGCCGCGGCGCAATTGGCCGCCCGGGGGTGGCCCGGCCGGCCCGGCCATCGATCTGTCCACGGTGCATGTGGTGCTGGTGCTGCGGCTCAACGACGCATCGAATCGTCGTGCCGAACTGCACCCGCGGCTGGCCGAAGAAGTCGAGATCCTGCACGCCGCGGCCACCTCGGGCATGAACGTGCTCGGCGTCCAGGCCCTGCGCAGCCAGGACGACGGCGCGGGTCCGGGGCGCGGCCATTTCGGCATCGCCGACGGCATCAGCCAGCCACAGCCTGCCACCCAGCCCGCAGCGCCCGACGAGGTGAAGGTCGGCGAATTGCTGCTCGGCTATGGCAACGACCGTGGCGACGGGCCGTACCCGGCCAGCAAGGACGGGCTGCTGGACGACGGTAGCTTCCTCGTCCTGCGCAAGCTGCGCCAACACGTCGACGTGCTCAACGAGGTGCTGGACAGAGAGGCCCTGGCGCTGGTGCCCGACCCTGCCGCCGCACCGGCCATGAAAGAGGTGCTGCTCGAAAAGATGATGGGCCGGCGCAAGGACGGCACGACGCTGCTGGCGCCACCGGGCGCGGCGGTCACGAACGACTTCAACTACGACACCGACCCCAGGGGGGAGAAATGCCCTTTCCACTCGCATGTGCGGCGGACCCACCCGCGCGACGGCCGCGGCTACACGCCGCGCATCGTGCGCCGAGGCATGTCCTACGGCCCGCGCTTCACCGGCCCCGCGGACGCCGGCGCCGACCGCGGCGTGGTGTTCATGGCCCATTGCGCCAGCATTGCCGAGCAGTTCGAGGTGTTGCAACGCTGGATCGCCGGCGGCAACAGCAGCGGGGTGTCGTCGGGCCAGGCCGACCCCTTTTTGGGCGTGCCGGACGCGGCCGACCCGCGCACGTTTCGCTGCCGGCAGGAAGACGGCACGGTGCTGCGCGCCCATCTGGGCGACCGGCCGTTCGTGTCGCTCGAATGGGGCGTGTACCTGTTCGTGCCGGCGCTCGCCGCATTGCAGGCCTTGCCGGCCTTGCTGGCCGCGCCGGTCGCCGTGACCAAGCCGTCCGCTTCCCAGGCGCCCCAGGTCGACCCCCTGGAACCCTGGCGCGGCGTGCTCGAAGACCCGAACGCGGAACGTTCGGCGGCCGGGTGGGGGCTGGTGCGCGAGCAGCACGCCGGTATGCACGCCACGCCCTACGGCCTGCTCGTCGGCAAGCCGGCCGAGATCCTCAAGGTGTTGAAGGACGACGGCACGCGCTTTTCGGTCTGCGGCTATGGCGCCCGGATGGATCAATCGATCGGCAGTGGCTTCCTCGGGCTGGACCCGCACACCGGCCACTCCGAGCAGGCGCCGGGCGTGAACGCGGCGGTCGAGCGCATCGACGCCGCGCAGGCCTTCAACGCGGCGCGGCCCATCGTCGACAAGGTTCTCGCCGGGTTCAGGGGCTTGGCCCTGCCCGAACGCGGCGTGCCGCTGAAGGTGCCGGTCGATCTGCTGAGCCTGAGCGAAACCGTCCTCGCGGCACTCTGCGCCCATTGGTTCGGCCTGCCCGACAAGGCGCTGATGATTTCCGGCGGCCGCAACCCCGACTCCCCGGTGGCGCCGGCGCGCTGCCCCGGTCACTTGTTCACGACCTCGCGCTACATCTTCGCGCCGCAGCCCTCCGCCCAGGTCGTCGCGGAGGGCCAGGCGCAAGGCCGGGCCGTGCTCGATTCAATCAAGCAGTTGCTCGCGCAAGGGACGAAGCTCACGCCGCTGGCACAGCAAATCAAGGATTCGCTGCAGCCTCTGCTGGCCAAGCAGAAGGGCGGCGACGGCGATTTGGTCGCTCGCACGATCGCCGGCGTGATGATGGGGTTTCCGCCGACGGTGCATGGCAATTTCATGCGCATCGTCGATGCCTGGTTGAGCCAGGCCACGCTGTGGGACCTGCAGCAACGGCTCGCCGAAAGCAAACCCGGCACGCCGGACGCCTACGCCCGCGCCAACGCGGTGCTGTTCGAGCCGATCATCGCGGCGATGCGCCGGCGCCCGGTGCCCGAGATGATCTGGCGCACCGCTCTCAAAGGCGCCACGCTGGACGGCAGGACGCCGATCGACACCGCCAGGCCGGTCGTGCTGGGGCTGGCCTCGGCCCAGACCGACGAGAACGCCAGTCACACCCTGATGTTCGGCGGCGAGCGCACCGGGCCAGACAAGACCGTCCACGCCTGCCCCGGCTACGGCATGGCCATCGGCGTGTTGCTGGCACTGTTGAGCGGGCTTCTGGAGGCCGGTACGTTGCGGCCCACGGGTTCGCAGATCATGCTCACGCTCATCCCGCCTGCGAGCTGACACGGGCCCGCAGCCGCGCGGCTTCGCCGAAGTGCCACGCCATCCGCATCGACTCGAAGGCGGGCATCGCTTCGTCCAGCAGGGCCACCGTTCGAGGCCGGTCCTCGCGCGCGAAAGCGATGCCCGCTTCGCACAGGCGCGTGACGGCGAGCTCGTGCGCCGAGTCGCGCTCGCGCGCGGTTTTCAGCGCCAGGGCGATGTGCCGGCGCGATGCCAGGTCGTCGCCCGCGTCGGCGGCCGCGCGGGCCAGCGCGCGGTAGGCCATCGCGACGCCGATGAGGTCGCGTTTGCGTGCTCGCAGCAACGCCAGCGCCGCGTAGTGGCGTGCCTGGGCGGCGCGTCCGGCGCTGACCAGCCCATCGGCCAGCCAGCCGTAGTTGAGCGATCGGAACAGGCCGCCCTCGCTCGGCGCGAGCCACGCGGTCGCATCTTCGATGGCCTGCAGCGAGGCCGGCCGGGCCTCAAGCATCCAGTCGGCGTAGCCGCCCATCGCCCGCGCGATCGACAACTGGAACAGGCTGCGCGTGAGTTCGGCGATGCGTGCCGATTCGGCCGCCGCGGCGCGCGCGTCGTCCCACCGTCCCTGCCACAAAAGCACCGCACTGCGCCAGCCGTGGATCGTCGAGCCGATCTCGTGGGTGATGCCGACCAGGCAGGCCAGGGCCTCGTCGAAGCACCCATGGGCGTCGGCAAACTGGCCGCGGTCCCCGAGCACGCAGGCGCGGCAGACGAGCGAGAACGCCAGTCCGACCGTCGTGCGCTTGCCGCTGCGGTGACGCCGCTTGACAGCGATGGCTTCGTCCAGCAGTGCCAGCGCGCGGTCGTAGTTGCAGGCGGTGGTATGGGCCTGCCCCAAGGTCGCGACGATTTGCACCGCGAGTGGGCCGTCGCCGATCCACTGCGCCACGGCGAGCGCCTTTTCACAGTGCTCGATCGCGGCGCGCGCCTCCCCCAGCGAATAGCTGATGTAGCCGAGCCAATAGCGCGCCCGAGCCACCCCGGTTTGGTCGCCAATTTGGGTTGCGAGCACGACGGCGCGCTCGAAGATCTCGAGGTCGCTGCGCGACGCGTCGAAGACGCAGACCAAACCCAGCCGCTGGGCAATGGACACCCAGCGTCGCGCCGATTCGGTCGATGGGCTCAGTTGGTCGAGCGAGGCGAGCGCCGCACGGTACTGGGTTTTCGCGCGATCCAGCGCCGAGGCGGCGACGGCCTTGTCGGCGGCCCGTTCGGCATAGTCGGCCGCCAGCATGGCGTTCCCGCCGGCCGCGAAGTGGTAGGCCAACGCCTCGTAGGCCTCCTCGTGCGCGCCGTCGGCGCTTTGCTGGCGCAGCGCCTCGGCGATCTGAAGGTGCATGGCGTTGCGCCGGTCCAGGCCGACCGAGTCGTAGATCACGTCGCGCGTGATGCCGTGCTTGAAGCGCAGCGTGCCGACGCGTTCACCTGGAAAGACGAAATCCTGCGCGGCCAGGCCCCGCACCAACGGGTCGTCCTCGGCGCGGCCGGTGAGGCGTTCGAGCAGCCAGCACGGAATGACGTTGCCGATGACGGCGGCGGCACGCACGAGTTCGGCCTGAACTTCGGGCAATCGCTCGACGCGCGACTCGACCAGTTGATTGAGCCAGGCCACGCCGCTGCGGGCGCGCTCAAGGCGGCGCGGGTTGTCGGCGTGCGCGGCTGCATGGCACAGCTCCTCGATGAACAGCGGGTTGCCGCCCGAATACCTGCCGATCTCGGCGGCCACGAACGGGTCGGCGCCAGGCATCAGTCGGGCAATGGTTTCCTCGGCCTCGCCGGCGGTGAACGGCGCGAGTTCAAGCACCTGTGCCGGGCCGGCCGGCGCGCCGCCGCGGCCGAACTCCCGGGTGGCCAGCAGCACCAGCAAAGGGCTGTCCCGCAGCGTTCGGATCGCCGCCAGCGCCTGGCTCGAGGCGTCGTCGGCCCATTGCCAGTCGTCGATGAACAACACCAGCGGTTTGCGCGCCGACAGGCTGGCGAACAGGGCGCGCAGCGCGGCAACCGTGGCCTCGGGCGAGGATCGCTGCGCCCCCGCGGCGTCGGCGCCAACCAGCGACAGGGCACGAAGGTACTCGCCACGATGGGCGCACAGGGCCGGATCGATCTCGGCCAAGGCGGCGTCGACGGCTTCGATGGCATCGCCCACAGAGGTTCCGTGGCGCAGCCGAAACAGCGAGCGCAGCATCTGCAGGAACGGCTGCAGAGGCTCGGCGCTGAGGTAGCTTTCGCAGTAGCCACGGTGGATCTGGCAATCGTGCCGCGTCGCCCGGCGCAAGAACGCCTCCGTCAGGCGTGTCTTGCCCATGCCGGCGGCGGCCAGGATGGCGCACAGGCGTGCCTGTCCGCCGATCGCGTCCAACAGGCTGCGTTCGAGCAGTTCGACTTCCGCGTGCCGCCCGACAAAGGGCCCGAAGCCGCGACGCGCCCGCGCCTCGAAGCGCGTCGAAACGCCGGCGCGCGCCTGAACGTGAAAGACCCAGATCGGCGAATCCCGCCCTTTGACCGTCAGCCGGCGCGCCTCGCCCGTGGTGAAGAAGTTGCTCGCCGGACCGAGGGTCTCTTCGCTGACCAGAATTTCGTGCGGCTCGGCCGCGCTGGACAGGCGCGAGGCGATGTTGGGCACGGCACCGATCAGCTCGTAACGCCCCCGCTCGATGTCACCGGCTTCGACCAGCACCAGCCCCGAATGGATGCCTGAATGCAGGTTGAGCGTGGCACCGGCCGAGGCCGGCATCGTCGGGCGAAGGTCGGCAACGACCTGGTGCAGGTCAAGGGCTGCCTCGACCGCGCGGCGCCCGTCGTCCTCCCGGCTTTTGGGGTAGCCGAACATGGCGAGCAGGCCATCGCCCTGCACCCGGACGATCACGCCGCCATGCTTGAAGATCGTGTTCTGGTATGCGCGGCGCACCACGGCAAGCAGCGCGGCATAGTGCTCGGCCTCCATGGCCGCGGCCAGCTTGGTCGAAAACGAGAGGTCCGAGAACAGCAGGGTGAGGTAGCGCCGGCCCGGATCGGCCGAGTCCGACGCGGGGTTCGGCGTTTCACTCATCGTTGCACTCAAACTTTGTGATTCCAGTGGGCGACCCGGTTCCGGTCACCAGCACGAGCCAAGCTCCAAGGAGCGCCGCGGATCGCGGGGCCACGTTCTCGGCAAGGGCCATCAAAATGTGTGCAATGACCCTGCGTGCAAAAGTGTGACGACGAGTGTAGTGCCGCACTTGCCCGCTGGCTATTGCTTTGCTGCGCAACCGGACACGCCGGCAAAGGCGCACTCCGACCGGCACACCTACCAACGGCTGGGCAAGGGGCGCAGCAGGCTCATCTGGCGGCCGGCGAGGGCAATGTAGCCGCCGGATTCCAGGTCTTTCATCAGGCGACTCACCATCTCGCGCGAGCAGCCCACGCGACTGGCGACTTGCAGGTGGGTCAGGCGTTCGGCAATCAAGCGGGTGCCGTCCGGCTGCGGCACGCAAAGCTCGTTCAGCAAACCGACCACGCGCCCGTACACATCGAGCAAGGCCATGCTCCTGGCACTCTGGGTGGCCATCCGCGCCCGGTGAATCACGCGCGAGAGCAGTTCGAACGCGAACTCCGGATTCGACGCGATGTGCTCTCTCAGGGTGTGCCGCGTGATCACGACACAGGCCGTGGCTTCGAGCGTGATGACCGAGGCCGACCTCGGCCCGCCGTCCAGGCTCATTTCGCCCAGGTAATCGCCGGGGCCGTAGACGCCGTAGACGATCTCGCGGTCGCGGTCGTCCATGGAAAACGACTGAACCCTGCCGGACAGGATGATGAACAGCGTGTCGCCGTGGTCGCCCTCCTGGATCAGCAGGGTGCCCTTGCGATAGCGCCGCGGCTCGCCGCGTGAGGCGAGGGTGCGCAGGGCTGCCGGCAGAGCGGTGAGCGGGTCGGCGTGCAGCGGTGTCGAGGGTTCCATGGCGCGCGGTGGCAAGGTTGCGGTGGTTCGGGCCGACGGCGTCGGGAACCTCGAATTTGCCGAAAACTCTAGCACGCGCGATGGCTGCGATCGATGCGGGTTGAAAAAGGTGACGCCAATCAACCACGCGGCCGCCCCGGCGGCGCTTGCGACCTCACGGTGCAGGCGGTCCAGGTGACCGGGTCAGGCGGTCCCGCCAGGCGGGACCGCCGGGGCCGTCAGTGGGTCCGCCGGCACTTCACGGCGGGCGTCATGGGCGGCAGCATCGCCACCCGATCGACCAACTCGCGAATGTTGGCGGTCTGGGTCTTCACGCGGATGCTGCAGATGTGGGATCGCACGGTCGAGATGGCGACGCCGCACGCACTGGCAATTTCCTTCGGCTTGGCGCCGTTGCACAGCGCCTGCAGTACCCGGCCTTCGGCGCCGGTGAGGCCTTGCGACCGGGCGAAGAAGTCGAGGGTCAGCGTTTCGCAGGCCTGGCGCTTGCCGAAGGTCAGCAGGGCCAGCGTCTCGCCGCTGTCGTCGTCGTCGTTGCCGCCCGGCATCGGCAGAACGGCCACCGTGGTGCTGCTGCCGTTGCGCCCCAGGGTGACGAGCCGGCGGCGGCCGCGCACCGTGTCGGCCAGCGCCAGCTGCAGTTGGCAATGGTCGGACGGCAGGTGTCCGCGCAACTGACCATGCACCAGGCCGAGCGGCCCGTTGCCCTGCAGTTCCTGAAGCGCCAACTGGTTGGAATAACGCAGCGCGCCACTGACGGTGACCACCACCATGGCGTAGTCGATTTCGTCCAGAACGCGCATCAGCAGGCTTGAACTGGTGGTCTGGGCCAGCGCCCGAACCGCGGTTGCGGCGCTGGGCTGCCAGGGGCGTTCGGCGATGTAGTTCAGTTCCATGTCGTCTCTCCCGTGTTGGGCCTGCAATGCCGGCCACTGGAGAAAGAATATGAAATGCGGGCTCTGTCGGGCGGTGAATCTGACCCACCCGGTTTGTGCGAAATTCACGTCGCGCGTTGTGGACCGTTGTGTCACGGCGTCGAGTCCGGCCGCAGTTCAACCCAATACGCGCAACAGCCAGCGGTTCAGGTCGGCGACTTCTTCGGGACACACCGAGTGGGGCATCGGGTACTCGTGCCATTCGACCGGGAACCCCATTGCCAGCAAGGCGTCGCGCGAGGCCTGTGCCCGGGCCAGCGCGATCATCGGGTCGCTGCGGCCGTGGGCCAGGAACAGCGGGACATTGTTGCTGGCCGGGTGGCGCTCCTGCGGCGTGGCCGCGGCCAGCGGCAGGTAGCCGGACAAGCCCGCCAGTCCGGCCAGCGGTTCGGCCTGGCGCAGGCCCGTCATCAGCGTCATCGCGCAGCCTTGCGAAAACCCGGCCAGCACAATTTTGGAGGCGGCGATGCCACGTTCGCGTTCACGGGCGATCAGGGCTTCGATGGCGGCTTGCGACTCGCGCAGGCCGGCCTCGTCTTCGCGCCGGGCCAGGTCGGCGCCCAGAATGTCGTACCAGGCACGCATGACGTAGCCGCCGTTGAGGGTGACCGGTCGCGCCGGCGCATGCGGGAAGATGAAGCGCACCGGCCCGACGCTGCCCAGCCGCAGCTCCTGCGCGAACGACACGAAGTCGTTGCCATCGGCGCCCAGCCCGTGCAGCACGATGATGCTGGCGCGCGGCGATGTCCCGGTTTCGATCTCGATGGTCTCTAGCGTCATGGTCGATTCCGCGCGGTGAAAAAAGGCTCTCGTTGCGTGATGGGCGCCGCAGTCTACAGTGCGCCAGCAGGAGGACGCCAAGATGTCGCAACAACAGATCCATGCCCCGATGGCATGCACGGTGGTCGAGGTCATGACGGCGCCGGGCCAGTCGATTCGTGCCGGGCAGACACTGCTGATCGTCGAGGCCATGAAGATGGAGCACGAGATCCGCGCCGAGGCGGATTCCAACGTGCTGGCGGTGTTGGCCAGCGTCGGGGACATGGTGGCCGCGGGCGATGTGCTGCTCGAACTGGCGCCGCCGGCGCCGGATTCACAGCCCGCCACGGCATCGATTCATGCCGCGGTGGGCGCCATGGCCGACGAGCCCGGCCTGCGCGCCGATCTGCGCGAGGTCATGCAACGCCATTCGCTCACCGCGGACGCGCACCGCCCCGAGGCCGTCGCCAAGCGCCGCGCCACGGGCCAGCAGACGGCGCGCGAGAACATCGCGCAACTGTGCGACCCAGGCAGCTTCATCGAATATGGCGCGCTGGCCATCGCCGCCCAGCGCAGCCGCCGCACGCTGGATGACCTGTTGCACAACACGCCCTCCGACGGCATGGTCACCGGCATCGGCAGCATCAACGCGACGCTGTTCGGCCCGCAGGGTGGTGACAAGTCTCGCTGCGTGGTCATGGCCTACGACGCCACCGTGCTGGCCGGCACCCAAGGATTGCGCAACCACCAGAAGACAGACCGGCTGTTGGGGATCGCGTTGCAACAGCGTCTGCCGGTCGTGCTGTTTGCCGAAGGCGGCGGCGGCCGGCCCGGTGACACCGACATGCCCATCGTCGCCGGGCTGCATGTGGCGACCTTCGCCAGCTATGCCCGCCTGAGCGGCCAGGTGCCAGTGGTCGGCATTGCCTCCGGCCGCTGTTTTGCGGGCAACGCCGCTTTGCTGGGGTGCGGCGACGTGGTCATCGCCACCCGCCAGAGCAACATCGGCATGGGCGGGCCGACGATGGTGGAAGGCGGCGGGTTGGGGCAGTTCACGCCCGAGCAGATCGGCCCCAGCGATGTGCAGGCCGGCAACGGCGTGATCGACGTGCTGGTCAGCAACGATGCCGAAGCGGTCACCGTGGCGCGCCAGTACCTGGCGTATTTTCAAGGCCGTATCAGCACCTGGAGCGCGGCCGACCCGAACCTGTTGCGCGAGGTGTTGCCCCTCAACCGTGCGCGGGTCTACGACATGCGCCAGGTCATGCGGGGTGTCGCCGACACAGGGTCGATGCTGGAATTGCGCGCCGGCTTCGGCCAGGGCATCCTGACCGCGCTGGCGCGCCTTGAAGGCCGGCCGTTCGGCCTGTTGGCCAGCAACCCGGTCCATTTGGGCGGGGCCATCGACGCCGATGCCGCGGACAAAGCCGCGCGGTTCATGCAACTGTGCAGCGCCCATGGGTTGCCGCTGGTGTCGCTGGTGGACACGCCCGGGTTCATGGTCGGCCCGCAGGCGGAGGCCCGGGCGCAGGTTCGCCACGTGAGTCGGATGTTCGTCGTGGCGGCCCACCTTCGTGTGCCCTTGATGGCGGTGGTGCTGCGCAAGGGCTATGGCCTGGGGGCGATGGCGATGGCCGGGGGTGGTTTCCATTCGCCGCTGCTGACCGCCGCATGGCCCAGCGGCGAATTTGGCGCGATGGGACTGGAAGGCGCGGTGCGGCTGGGCTATCGCAAGGAACTCGCCGCGGTGCCCGACGGGCCGCAGCGCGAGGCGCTCTACCAGCAACTGGTGGACCGGCAGTACGCCGACGGCGCCGCGATCAACATGGCCGCGACACTGGAAATCGACGCGGTGATCGACCCGGCGCAGACGCGCCGGTGGTTGGCGCAGGGCATGGCGTCAGCGCGCCCGCCGGCGGTCGCGGCGGGCACCAGGTTTGTCGACCCATGGTGATTGTCGAACCTGCTGCCCCGGGGCGGGCCGCCGCACCCTTGAAATTGAGCCGCGCCGCCTCATGTGCGCAAGCCCGACGCCCGATAGTGGCCACCCACTGAAAAAACCATGACCAAGCAAACCCTTTCGTTCCAGGCCGAGGTGAAGCAGATCCTGCATCTCGTGACCCATTCGCTGTATTCGAACAAAGAGATCTTCCTGCGCGAGCTGGTCTCCAACGCGTCGGACGCCTGCGACAAGCTGCGCTTCGAGGCGCTCAACAACGCCGCCATGTACGAAGACACTCCCAACCTGGAGGTTCGGGTGAGCTTCGACCTGGAGGGCAAGACCATCACGATCGTCGACAACGGCATTGGCCTGTCGGCCGAAGAGGCGGTGGCCAACCTGGGCACCATTGCCAAGAGCGGCACGCGCGAGTTCGTCGCCGCGCTGGAGGGCGACCAGAAGAAGGACGCGCAACTGATCGGCCAATTCGGCGTGGGCTTTTACAGCGGCTTCATCGTCGCCGACCGCATCACCGTCGAGTCGCGCCGCGCCGGGCTGACGCCGGAAGAAGGCGTGCGCTGGAGCTCCCAGGGGGCCGGCGACTTCGAGGTCGAGACCATCACGCGCGCGCAGCGTGGAACCAGCGTGACCTTGCACCTGCGGCCCGAAGAAGACGAGTTCCTCAGCGGCTGGAAGCTCCGCTCCATCATCGGCAAGTATTCCGACCACATCTCGCTGCCCATCCTGATGCAGAAGGACGAGTGGGACGCCGAGGCGAAGAAGACCGTGTTGCGCGACGAGTGGACCTCCGTCAACAAGGCGGCCGCACTGTGGGCGCGCAGCAAGAACGACATCACGCCCGAGCAGTACCAGGATTTCTACAAGCAGATCAGCTACGACTCGGAGGCGCCGCTGGCCTACACCCACAACCGCGTCGAGGGCCGCAGCGAATACACCCAGCTTCTCTACATCCCGGCCAAGGCGCCGTTCGACCTGTGGAACCGCGACAAGCGCGGCGGCGTGAAGCTCTATGTGAAGCGCGTCTTCATCATGGACGACGCCGAGGCGCTGATGCCGATCTACCTGCGCTTCGTCAAGGGCGTGATCGACAGCGCCGATCTGCCGCTCAACGTGTCGCGCGAACTGCTGCAGGAAAGCCGCGACGTGAAAGCGATTCGAGAAGGCTCGACCAAGCGCGTGCTGACGATGCTCGAAGCCCTGGCCGACAGCGAGGACGCCGCCGAGAAAGCCAAGTACGCGGCGTTCTGGAAGGACTTCGGCGCGGTGTTGAAGGAGGGCGTCGGCGAAGACCAGCCCAATCACGAGCGGCTGTGCAAGCTGCTGCGGTTTGGGTCCACCCACGCCGACGAAGGAGTGTCGCTGGTCGACTACGTGAGCCGTATGAAAGAAGGCCAGGAGGCGATCTACGTCATCACCGCCGACAGCCCGACCGCCGCCAGAAGCAGCCCGCAGTTGGAGATCTTCCGCAAGAAGGGCATCGAGGTGCTGTTGCTGGTCGACCGTGTCGATGAGTGGTTGCTGAGCCACCTGTACGAGTTCGACGGCCACCCGTTGCAAAGCGTGGCCAAGGGCGCGGTCGACCTGGGCAAGCTGCAGGACGAGGCCGAAAAGAAGCAGGCCGAAGAAGCCGCCACGGCCTTCAAGCCGGTGCTGGACCGCCTGAAAGAGACCCTGAAAGACCGCGCGAAAGAGGTTCGGTTGACCACCCGGCTGGTTGATTCACCCGCTTGCCTGGTGGTCGACGAAGGCGACATGAGCGGCCACCTGGCGCGCATGCTCAAGCAGGCCGGACAGAGCGCGCCAAAATCGCAACCGACGCTGGAGGTGAACGCCGAGCATGCCCTGGTGAAGCGGCTGCAGACGAGCGAACATTTTGACGACCTGGCCCACATTCTGTTCGACCAGGCGTTGTTGGCCGAAGGTGGGCAGCTCGAAGATCCGGCGGCCTACGTGAAGCGGGTGAACAGCCTGCTGATGGGATAGTGATCGGGCCCTTGTGGCAGGTTCGCCCAACGCGGCAACCGGGCCGCGCGGACTAGCCCGATGCGAGCGATGGCTCGGCCATCGCGACCAACTGTTCGCGCAGCCGCGTGGTTTGTTCGGCCCAATAGGACGGGCTGGTGAACCAGGGGAAGGCAATCGGGAAAGCGGGATCGGCCCAACGCCTGGCGATCCAGGCGCTGTGGTGAAGGATGCGAAGGGTGCGCAGCGCCTCGATCAGGCGCAGTTCGCGCCGATCGAAATCCATGAAGCTTTCGTAGCCATCAAGAACGGCGGCGAGTTGTCGCGTCATCGCGGCACGGTCGCCGGACAGCAGCATCCACAAGTCTTGTATCGCCGGGCCGGTGACGGCGTCGTCAAGATCCACAAAATGCGGCCCGTCGTCGGCCCACAGCACATTGCCGAGATGGCAGTCGCCGTGCAATCGCAGCAGGCGCGGCGCGCCGGCGTTCTCGAAGGCTTCGCGCACGGCCTCCAGCGCCGCTGCCGACACCTGGCGCCACGGTAGCAAGGTGTCCGGTGGGATCAGGTCTTGGGCCAGCAACCAATCCCGGTTGGCCGTGCCAAAGGTAGCGATATCCAGAGACTGGCGATGTTTGAAAGCGGCAACCGCGCCGACAGCGTGCATCCGGCCGATGAAGCGGCCAAGCCACTCCAGCGTCGCCGGGTCTTCCAGCTCCGGCGCCCTGCCGGCCAAGCGCTTTGACACGCTGAAGCGATGGTTTCCCGACGGGGTGTCAAGCGAGGCCAGCGTGACCCCGGGCAACGACACGTCGGCTGCCAATCGAGAGCCGGGGTCAACGCGCAACGGCCAACATTCGGCGACCGGAATTTCACGCTCGGCCAACTCGGCGGCGAAGCTGTGCTCCTCGAGAATTTGCGCGTCGCTCCAGCGGCCCGGCCGATAGAACTTGGTCACCACCACGCGGCCGTCGTCCAGGAACACCTGAAAGACCCGGTTCTCGTAGGAGTTGAGTTGAATCAGTCGGCCATCACCGCGCAACCCGACGGCGTCGAGCGCGTCGAGCACGACATCGGGATTCAACCCGGCATAGGGCGTTTCTGCTGGCGTTGCGCTCAAGCCTGGTTCCGTCATCGTTGCATGGTAAGCGCTGATGCGGGGAATGCCGCACAGGAGAGTGCGCGATGGCGAGATCGTTTCAAAGGCGCCAGCGCGGCGCCAATGGCCGCGTGCGCGCTGTCTCAGCGCCTGTCGACTGGCGTCTTGGGACGGTCGACGACCACGCCCACGATGTCGTTTGGCCCGAGGGGCGCCTGCGAGGCCAGGCTCTTGGCCGCCAGCCGGGCGTCATGGGTCGGCGTGTCGTTGAAGTCGCTGTTGGCAAATCCGTCGGAGCGATTGTCCGGCGCGAAGAACGAGTCCTGAAAAACCGACGGGTCCTGCCACAACGCGGGCCGCGCCGCCCGCTTGCTGGCCACCGTGTTCGACAGCGTGTTGCGGGCCTGATTCAAGGTGTGCGGGACCGGCGAGGTGGGCAACTGCCCCCGCGCCGAAGTCGCGCCCGGCGGCACCAACAACTGCAATTCCGCCACCGACGGAAGGTGCTCTACCGGGCAGCGAAGGTAGCGCACCCGGCAGGCGCTCAACACCGCGTGCTTGACTTGTTGCGCGCGGCTGGAGAAGCCCCGATCGGTGTCCAGATCGATCGCCGCAAGCACCCGCCCGTTGGCGCTGCAAACCGCGAAGGTGACGTGGTTGGCGCCCAGCAATTCAAACCAGTAACGCACGTCGTTCGGGACAGTTGGCTGACAAAACCGCACCAGGGGCAACTTGGACAACACGACATGGTGGGGAAGTGCCTCGCGCAACAAGCGATAGACACGCCGCTCTTCGGTGGAAAAAACCGGACGCGGACTCAGGGCCCATTCCCTGGGCAGCGGTGCAATCAACCGGTTGCTGCGAAGCTTGAACACCCATGCCGCGACGACGATGACAAGCAACGCCAATGGAACGAGCGCGACCATCCATGGGAGTGTCTGCATTTTTGGACTGAGATCTTGGGAAGCGGGTTTGGGGCAGAGCCTGTCCTTGGCCCTGCACTGTAACGGAGCGGACTGCATATGGCCTTGTCCAGAGCGCGCCACGAATTCTCATGTCGTCGTGCCTGCGCGGAAACCCGCTCCCTATTCCAGCGGGTTCAGCCCTCGCGCCCGGATGCGGCGTCGGCCTCAGACGCGGTGTCAACCGGCTCGTGCAGTTGGCGGGCATGCAGCTTGAGAATGTAGTCCCACTCGGCAGCCTGATTTTCGACGATTTCCCCGACCTTGGATGCGAGCGTATTGGGGGGCAACTGAAGCCAGGCCTCCGTTTCAGAACCGTCGCGCTCGACGGTCGCGCCGGCGTTGCGGGCGATCTTGAGCATCGCGGTGTTCTCGCTGAGCGCGTGAACAAGCAAGGTCTTGACGCCGCGGTTGCGGGCATGGAGCACGGCGCGTTCGAACAAGCGGCTGCCAAGCCCGCGTCCCCTTGCCCCGGGCAAGACCGAGACCCCGAACTCCGACATCAGCGGGTGCGCCGCGCAAGCCTTCACCGCCGGATGAGCGAGATGCGCCATGGCGATCAGTTCGAGGCGGCGATTGAAAATCCCAAAGACTTCATCGCGGTCGAAATCAATGGAGTCGACATAGTTGGTGATTTGCGCGTCATTGGCAGAGTAGCCGAAGCGCAAGTAGCGATCCGCGGCACCCAGCGTGAGCAGGTGCGCCGCGACGCGACCACGGTGTGACTCGGCGAGCGAACGTATAGGCACCCAAGTCCAGTGCGGCGCCCCTTCGGGCGTGTGACCGGAATGGCTCATCGGGGGGTTGTTTATGGCAGTCATTGTCTGTGGCGGAATCCCGTCGCTGCGCAGGGCGTTTGCTTTCGGCATGATCCCAATTTAAAACCTAGGGTAAACGTCAGTCTAAGGGATTGTCCGGGGCACGCTCCCTTGCGACCTTGCACCGACGACGACGCCGCCGAGCAGCGAACCGAGCGACGCCAACATGTATTCCATAGGCCTTGCGTCTGATACACTCAAAAGCTTTCCCGAAATTGCTCCTGGGGAAAGACTGCGCGGTCATGATCGCGCAGTAGCCAATCAAGAGAGTCCGCCAACGACGAAGCGGAACCGATTGCGGCGATTCAGGCAGCACTCTGCAGTTTTGCTGCGGGTGATGCAACAGCGGGGCTTGTCAGACTTACCAAGACACCATGAAAACCTTCAGCGCCAAACCGGCAGAAGTGACGCATGAGTGGTTTGTGATTGACGCAACCGACAAGGTTCTCGGAAGGGTGGCCAGTGAAGTCGCCCTCCGTCTGCGCGGCAAGCACAAGGCCATTTACACGCCTCACGTCGACACCGGCGATTTCATCGTCATCGTCAATGCGGAAAAACTTCGCGTGACGGGCAACAAGGCCAATGACAAGGTCTATTACAGCCACTCCGGCTTTCCAGGCGGGATTCACGCCATCAAGTTCAAAGACATGCAGGCCAAGCACCCTGGCCGCGCCCTGGAGAAGGCCGTCAAAGGCATGCTTCCCAAGGGTCCGTTGGGCTATGCGATGGTCAAGAAGCTGAAGGTGTACGCTGGTGCCACGCATCCGCACACCGCTCAGCAGCCCAAAGTGCTGGAAATCTGAAGGAACGGTGATGATCGGAAATTGGAACTACGGAACCGGCCGCCGCAAATCGTCGGTGGCGCGCGTGTTTATGAAAAAAGGCACGGGTCAAATCCTCGTGAATGGCAAGTCGGTCGAGCAGTACTTTGGCCGGCAAACTTCGATCATGGTCGTCAAGCAGCCATTGGTGTTGACCGCCAATGTGGAGGCGTTCGACGTCAAGGTCAACGTCCACGGTGGGGGCGAATCTGGCCAAGCGGGTGCCGTTCGCCATGGCATCACGCGTGCCCTGATCGACTACGATGCCACGTTGAAACCAGAACTCAGCCGAGCAGGTTTCGTCACGCGGGACGCGCGCGAAGTGGAGCGAAAGAAAGTCGGCTTGCACGGCGCGCGACGCAGGAAGCAGTTCAGCAAACGCTGATCGCGACACGGATTTCCACGCTCTCCAAAGGCCACTTTCGAGTGGCCTTTGTGTTACATCGGGCGCTGAGCGCAATCCTACAATCGCGGCACTTCTCTATCGCACGGGAATGCCGATGAACATGATTGACATGCCTTGCCCGGGCAGGCCCTGGGCACAAGCGCAGCCGGCAAATGCAGTGCTCGCCGGACTCCGCGCCTGATGCGCTGGAAACTGTTGCGCCGCCGCTTTTCAATCAGTGCCCCGCGCATGATTGTGCGCAGTCGGCTCCCGTGGCCTCTGCGCTGGGCGATCGTTGCGATGATGTTTGGCTTTTCGGCGGCATTGGCAATGTGGGCGTTCGAATTCGGCAAGGACATCGCCGGTTTTGACCGCGACGCCAAGGGCGAGCTCGCAAGTCTGCGCATCGAAGTGGCCGAATTGCGGGAGGAACGTCAGAAGGCGCTGTCCGTGGCGAACATCGCAGAGAGTCTGCTCAAGACCGAGAAGGCGGCTCAGGAAAAACTGGCGCAGAGTGTCAAAGCTGTTGAAGCGGAAAACATGGCGCTGAAGAATGATCTCGGCTTCTTCGAACGCCTGTTGCCGGCAAGCGCAACGGAAGGGCTCGTGATCCGTGGATTGCAGGCCGATGTGAGGAATCCCGGCCAGGTGCGATATCAGATGTTGGTCATGCAGGCCGGCAAAGCGCCGCCAGAGTTCAATGGTCGATACGAGGTGACGTTGACGGGAAGTCTGGACGGAAAGGCCTGGTCGCTGGTTGAGACGGGCGGTGCCAAACCCTTACAGATGAAACAATATTTGCGAGTTGAAGGGATGATGGATCATCCCGCACTCGCCGTGGTAAAAGCAGTTTCGGTCCGGGTTACCAGCAAGTCGGGCGAACTGAAGGCCACCCAGACGCTCAAGCTTTGATGGGGCTCCGAGGCCGCGCCAACACAGGAGTTCAACCATGTTCGGTAAGAAAAAGCAGCCACCCATTGGCACCTTGATCGGAGAAGGCACGGTCGTGCATGGTGAATTGCGCTTCTCCGATGGTTTGCGCATTGATGGTGAGATCTTCGGTGATGTCGTGGCGGTAGGCGATCAACCCAGCATCCTGGTCATCAGCGAAAGAGCCCGGGTGACTGGCAAGGTCAAGGCGGGTCACGTGATCATCAATGGGCTGGTCATGGGGCCGGTTCACTCGGACGATCTGCTTGAATTGCAGCCTAAGGCTTCCATCATTGGCGACGTCCGGTACGAAGTACTCGAAATGCACCCGGGGGCAACAATCGATGGTGAATTGAAGCCTTTGAAGGTCGATGAAAGGCCCTCGTTGAAGTTGGCGGTTCCAAATCACGGATAATTCAAATCAATCGAGAACTCGGCGTGCTGCCGAAGGAGTGTCAAATGAACGCAGTTGCCGAAAATGCCCACAGCCATCCCGTTTTGGACGAACCGCCGATTCCGTTGATCTTTACCGACAGTGCGGCCGGAAAGGTCAAAGAGTTGGTCGACGAAGAAGGTAATCCTGACCTCAAGTTGAGAGTTTTTGTTCAGGGTGGCGGATGTTCTGGTTTCCAATACGGTTTCACCTTCGATGAGGTTGTCAACGACGATGACACTCAGATGAACAAGAACGGCGTGACCTTGCTGATCGACGCCATGAGCCTTCAGTACCTCGCCGGTGCCGAGATCGACTACAAGGACGATTTGCAGGGAGCACAGTTTGTGATCAAGAATCCCAATGCCACGACGACCTGTGGTTGTGGATCCAGCTTTACCGTCTGAACTGATATTTGCCCAGCGCACCGGCCGCCCTCGCGGGCGGCTTTGTTTTGGGCAAAGTCTCACCGCCCGGGATAGAGCGCCCCCAGCACTCGAGACCCGCTGGCGCCGGTCACCTGGCCGAGATTGCCAGTCTCTCGCCTTGTCCAGGCACGGGCCAGCCAGGCGAATGCGCAGGCCTCGACCAGCATCGGAGGCAAGCCGCGGCTCTGCGTTGTATTCACGCGTACACCAGGCAGAGATGCTGAAAGGCGCACGAGCAGGTGCGTGTTCAACGCGCCGCCGCCGCAAACCAGCAAATCGACGGCATCGCCTGCATACCGAAGCACAGCCGAGGCGCAGCTTTGCACCGTCACTTCGGCCAGTGTCGCCTGTACATCTTCAGGTCTGAGCGGCGCCAACGTGGTGAATCGATTCAGATGGCCCGCCAACCATTGAGGATTGAACAAATCCCGCCCGGTGCTTTTTGGCGGCACGCGCGCAAAGTAGGGTTCGGCCAGCATGTTTGCGAGCAAGTCTTGATTCAATATGCCCGACGACGCCCATGACCCACTCTCATCGAACGACCTTCCCATGTGCAATCGACACCAGTGATCCATCAGAACGTTGGCGGGGCCGCAATCAAATCCTGCCGTTGATTCTTTGGGGCCAAGCACCGTCAGATTGCTGATGCCCCCCAGGTTGAGCACCGCCACAATTTCGTTGTCACGGCAGAACGTCGCACGATGGAACGCGGGGACCAAGGGTGCGCCCTGACCCCCTGCGGCGACGTCGCGGCTTCGAAAGTCGGCGATGACATCGATACCCGTCAGTTCGGCCAGCAGTGCCGGCGCATTGAGCTGGAGGGTGTAGCCGATTCCGTCGAACTCACCCGGGCGATGCCGCACGGTCTGGCCATGGGCGCCGATGGCCGTCAATTGTTCGCTTTGCAGGCCCGCGTTGCTAAGCAGGTCCTGGACACAACTCGAATACACACGCGCCAGGTTGTTCGCAGCGAGCGCGGCGCAGTGAAGCTCGTCGGGGCCGGAGGAATTGAGGGCCAGCAATCCTGACGCAAACTCGTCAGTGAAGGGATGGTGGCAATGGGAAAGGACGCGGACCGGCGCGTCTGCCGCACCGAACGCTGCCAAGACCCCATCGACGCCGTCGAGTGAGGTCCCTGACATCAACCCAATGAAGAATTGTTCCATTCGTCCTGGGCGCCGCCAACCGGGGGAGGGCTGTTACGCTCAGGCGGAACAAGTCGACCTTTGGGGCGGGGCCTACTCTGAGTACTGACCCGTGCGCGCTGTGAGTTGCGCAACTTCCAACGGCGCTTTGACGCCCTGGGCCCATGTCTCGAACTCGACTTTGGACTTGGGAGAAATTGCCAGGGATTCCGAACCACGCGTCATCGTCGTCGGATCCTGATGAATTCCTGCGACCTTGAACTCAAAGTGCAGGTGCGGACCGGTCGCCCAGCCTGTGGCCCCGACCGCACCGATGCTCTGACCCTGTTCAACCTGTTGGCCCAGGCGCACATCGATGCTGCTCAAATGTGCATAAACCGTCGCACGGTCCTTGGCATGTTTGATCTGCACGATGTTTCCATAGCCATTCTGCTGGCCGGCGAATTCAACGACGCCTTCGCCGACGGCCCGAACAGGGGTTCCTTTGGGAGCGGCATAGTCAACGCCATTGTGCTGTTTCCATTGGTTGAGGATCGGGTGCATTCGCATCGCAAAGCCAGAAGTCGTGCGCGAGAATTCCAACGGACTGACAAGGAAAGACTTCGTTCGGCTCTTTCCATCCAAAGCGTAGTACGCGCCCCTTCCTTGTTCGTCCTTGAACCACAAGGCAGAGAACTTGCGTCCTTTGTTGACGAATTCAGCGGCAACCACCCGACCCGCTGATACGTTCCAGTTGATTGCCTCTCCGTCGGCGGTCATGGACTCGTAGATCACGCTGAAGGTGTCGCCTCTGCGAAGTTCGCGGTGGAAATCAATGTCGGTGGCAAAAATTTCCGCCAACTGACTCGCAAGGGCATCAGGAATTCGCGCCTCGTCCGTTGCGGCAAACAACGACGAACGAATCGTCGCGCTCGCGGTGCGCTGCTGTGCAATCAGCGGGAGAATCTCCACATTCGCCTCGAACTTGCCATTCACGCGGACCACGTTCAACCGCGTGAAATGCGTGTTTGATTGGTCTCCAGCGGGTGCGGCGTAGCGCGCCACCATGCTCCCCAGCGTGCCGGCGGAATTGGCCTGCGCCTGAACCATCTTCCCACTGCGGCCGTCAAGCAGCTTTCGCGCGACGGGGTCCGCACGCAAGAAGGCCGAGGCTGCAGGATCTGAAACATTCAGGCGACGAAGCAAGCTGTCGGCGGTGTCGCTTGGGCGGGTGAAGTCGCTTCGGTAGAGCGACAAATCATGCTCAGCCAAGATTTCAATCTGGCGCTCTATCCCGGACGCCGGCACGACTTCGGTGATGCGGCTCAGCGGAAGGTCCGCTGAGTCCGGCGCCATGGGCGCTATTCCGAATGCAGTCGCTGCAAAACCGGCGAGGCCAAGAATGACCACCGTGGTCAAAGTTCGCGGGTGATGGGAAACCACTCGACGGGGCACGGACCAGGGGTCCCTCAAGACGCGCGTCCAAATGCCTAGAGATTCCATAAGTTCAGCGCAACGATGCGAATTTTTTTGCGAGCGATGTCATGTGCCCATGCGCGCATTTGAAACTGGGGATCGAAGCCACTGACCAGGTTCTGTGACCCGTGCGAACTTGATCGCGATTTGTAACTGAAGTGAAATTTTAACGCGACTCGAGAAGCCCTCCAAAATCGGTCGACGATGCGGCCACCAGTGCGCTGGCGGGATCAACGCATTTCCGTTTCAGTGCCTGTGCCCCGAGCTGACGCTGCAGATCGGCGGGTTCGAGCAATGAATGCCATCGAGTCGAGAACGGTATCGTCTTCAATTCGTGCGCCGGTGGTATCAAACACCAGCGCATCGGATTCAAAGCCGACCTCTTCGAGTTGCAGGCGTTGATTAGTCTTACTGTGTCACACATTTAGTCGCGTCGTCGACTGGCTCTGGCGTTTGTGGGCGGCAAGCAGAAGTTGGGCGAGTGCGACGGCGATCTCCCAGC
>JAYSVE010000061.1:0-2372 GCA_043718725.1 Methylibium sp. | reverse complement strand
CACAACGATTTGTTCAGTTCTATGCGGCCAGCGTGTTGGCCGCGGCGGGCGCACAACTGCTGGTCACGTGGCTGCTGGGTTCGGTCTATCCCACGGTGGGGGCGTCGGGCGGGCTGTTCGGGCTGCTGCTGGCCTTCGGCATGACGTTTCCGAACCGCACCATCATTCCGCTCTTTCCGCCGATCCCGATGAAGGCCAAGGTTTTTGTCGCGATCTATGGCGGGCTGGAGTTGTTCATGGGCGTGACCGGCACCGCCTCCGGCGTGGCCCACTTTGCCCACCTGGGTGGCATGCTGGGCGGCTACTTGACGCTTCGTTATTGGCGCGGCCAGGCACCGTTCGGCCGGCGCTGATCGCCCCAAGACCCCGGGGCTCGTTGCACGCAAGACCCCGGTCAGTCTTCCCATTCGAGCCGCGACGGCTCATGCTCGGGCCTTGCGCAAGCGAAAGGCGGAGGCGGAGGCGACCATGATTCAGACGTCGGTCAATTCAATTGCCGGGCCTGGGCTTCTGTTCGCGCGCATCATCGCGCTGGCGCTGGCCTGGTCGCTGCCGGCCCTCGCGGCAACGCCCCCGCCCCAACCCGCCACACCTGGCACGCTTGAATCCGGCAACCGACCCCACGAGCAGGCCTTGGCGCGAGCCCAGGCGGCGGTGGTGGGCGTTCAGGTCACCGTGGTCGACGACGCCCGGTCCATCGAAACCCTGGGCCGCAGGCGTCAAGGCACGGGTGTGGTGATCGATGTCAATGGCCTGGTGCTGACGATTGGCTACCTGATCCTGGAGGCCGAACGGATCGACCTGGTCCTCGATGACAAGCGCAAATTGCCGGCCCGCGTGGTGGCCTACGACCTGGCTTCCGGCTTTGGCTTGTTGCAGGCGCTCACGCCGGTTCAAATCGCCCCGGCGCGCCTGGGAAGTTCAGCGGCGCTGACCAGCGACGAACCTTTGATGGTGGCCAGCGGCGGGCAGGCGGGCGAGTTGAGCCTGGCCCGCATGGTGTCGCGGCGGCCGTTCTCGGGGTACTGGGAGTACCACCTCGACGCGGCGCTGTTCACCGCGCCGCCACGCGCCGACCACAGCGGCGCGGGCTTGTTCAACATCCACGGCGAATTGCTGGGCATCGGTTCACTGGTCGTGGCCGATGCGCAGGGCCCGGGCCAGCCGCGCCTGCCGGGAAACATGTTCGTACCGGTCGATCTGCTGCGGCCCATCCTTGCTGAACTGCGTGAACGCGGTGCCTCGCGCAACAGCACGCGCGCCTGGCTGGGGCTCAATTGCGTCGAACAGAACGGTGCGGTGCGGGTGGTTCGAACCAGTCGCGACAGCCCTGCCGAGCTGGCCGGGTTGCTTCCCGGCGACCGCATCGTCAGTATCGACGGCGCCCAGGCCACCGGGCTGGAGATGCTCTACAAGACCTTGTGGAGCGGCGGCGACCCGCAACGCGAGGTCAGCCTGGACATTGAACGCGGCGGTGAAATTCAGACCTTGAAGCTGCGCAGCGTCGACCGCATGAAAACCTTGAGCCAGCCGAAGGGGATCTGAGCGCCGGCAGGATGGCCCAGGGCCATCAGGCGAGCAGGCCCTGCGCCACCGTCGGGTAGCGCAGCCGAAGTCGCAGCTCTGTCTTAAGGCGCGTGTTGCGCAGCCTGCGCGATTCGCTCATGAAACTCATTGCCAGGGGCGACAGGCTCTCGGCCGCTTGCGCCCGCGTGACCCGCGGCGGGCGCGGCAACCCGCACAGATCGGCGGCAAGGTCGAAGTAGGCACCCATCTTCAGCTCGGTGTCGTCACTCGCGTGCACCACCCGCTGCGGCCTGCCGCGGTACAGCGCGGCAACGCAGGCGCGTGCCAGGTCGTCGGCGTGGATGTGGTTCGTGAACACATCGTCGGCGTCGCTGAGCACGGCCGTGCCACGCGCCAGACGCTCACGCGGATGGCCGCCGCGTCGGTCGCCGGCGTAGATGCCCGGGACGCGCAACAGCGTGACCGTCGCGCCGAAAGCGCGGCCGTACCAGCGCAGCCGCGCTTCGGCATCGACCCGCCGCAAGGCCCGGTCGGTGCCGGGATGGACCGCACGGGTTTCGTCGAAGCGCGCGCCGGCGCAGTCTCCATAGACGCCGCTGGTGCTGGCGTAGACGATGCGCCGGACCCGGCCCTTGCGGGCCAGCGCGCGCAGCAGGTTTGCGGTGCGCGAGTCGACGCTCCCCTGCGCAGCCGGCGGCGCCAGGTGGATCACGGCGTCGCACACGCCCGCCAGCCTTGCCAGCGTGGTGGCGTCGTCCAGGTTTCCGACCAGCGGTTGCACGCCCGCCTGGCGCAATTCGGCCAGCCGATTCGGGTTGGAGGTGAGGGCAAGAAGCCGCCATCGC
>JAYSVE010000007.1:0-2481 GCA_043718725.1 Methylibium sp. | reverse complement strand
GCGGCGCGCACGATGTTCACGCTCAGTTCGGCCGTGGTGTAGGCGCGGCCCTCGGGCATCAGGGTGTGCACCGCGCAGCCCATGGCCGAGTCCAGCAGCGTGGCGTACCAGCCGCCATGCACGCCGCCCATGGGGTTGAAGTGCTTGAGCTGCGGTGTGCCCTGGAACGCACACCTGCCTTTGTCGACTTCGACCAGCGCGAAGTCCATGGTTTCGCCGATGTGAGGGGTCGGCAACTCACCGGCCAGCATGGCCTGCAGGATCTCCAGACCGGTCTTGCCCCGCACCTGGCCCGGGCTGGCCAGGCCGGGCCGGCCGCCCGCGGCGAGAACGCGTGCGCGCACGGCGTCGAGTTGAAGGTTCCAGGCCGCCAGGGTTTGTTCGGGGGTCATGGGCGACGCTCATTCAGTTGCATATACAAATATTGTACCTACAATCATTTGGATGAAAAGAGACAAACCCGCGCGCGCCGCCTCCGCACCCCAGCCTGTGGGCTGCACCCACTTCAAGCTGCGCCAGCTGATGCGCCGGGTCGGCCATCACTATGACCTTGAACTGGCCCACGCGGGCCTGAAGACCACCCAGTATTCCCTGCTGTCGCATGTGCTCAAGCTCGGGCCGGTGCGACCCGGCGAACTGGCGCGGGCGATGACGATGCAGGCGTCCACGTTGACGCGCAACCTCAAGCCGCTTGTCGACGCGGGCTGGGTCGAATTGAGCGCCGGCGCCGATGGGCGCAGCCGCAGCGTCGCCATCACGCCGGCCGGGCGCGACAAGCGCGCCGAGGCGCAGCGCCGCTGGCGCGTGGCGCAGATGAGCATCAACGAGCGGCTGGGCGTCGAGCGCGTCGCCGCCCTGCATGCGCTGGTCGACGACGCGCTGGCGCTGCTCGCCCCGCTTCGCGCTGGAGAAGACGATGAATAGACCCTCTGCCGCCGGCCCGAACCCGTCCCGGCCCCGACGCTGGGCCGTCTGGGTGGTGCTGCTCGCCGCCGCGGGCGCCTTCGCGCTGACCATGGGCACGCGCCAGACCATGGGGCTGTTCCTCAGTCCGCTCAACACGGCCACCGGCCTGGGGCTGGGCAGCATCAGCCTGGCGTTCGCGTTCGGCCAACTGTGGTGGGGCATCACCCAGCCGTTTGCCGGGGCGATGGCCGACAAGGTGGGCGCCGGCCGCGTGCTGTTGACGGGCGTGTTGCTGGTGGCGCTGGGCACCTTCATCACGCCGTTCATGACCAGCACGGCCGGGTTGATCTTCGCGATCGGGGTGCTCGCCGCCGGTGGCGCCGGCATGGCCGGGCCGGCGGTGCTGATGGCGACGACGATGCGGCTGATGCCGGCGGCCAAACGCGGCATGGCCAGCGGCATCGTCAACGCCGGCGGCTCGTTCGGCCAGTTCGTGATGGCGCCGATTGCCGGCGCACTGCTGCTGGCTTTGGGCTGGGCCCCGGCGATGCAGGTGCTGGGCCTGATCGTGCTGCTTGCGTTGCCGGCCGCCTGGGTGCTCAAGGGCAACTCGCTGCAAGGCGCGCAGCCGGCCGCAAGCGCCGGCGCCAAGCCGGTGGGCACGCTGGACTCGGTCCGCACCGCGCTGCGCAACCCGAGCTACCTGATGCTGGGCGCGGGCTTCTTCGTCTGCGGCTTTCACGTTGCGTTCCTGGGCACGCACCTGCCGGGGGTGATCGCGGCGTGCGGCCTGCCGGTGCAATACGGCGCCTGGTCGCTGGCGATGCTGGGCCTGTTCAACATCGTCGGCAGCGTGGCGATGGGCTGGGCGGTGGGCCGCTGGCGCATGAAGTCGCTGCTGGCGCTGGTGTATGCCGTGCGCGCTGCCGCCGTGGTGGCGTTCCTGCTGGCGCCCAAGACCGGCACGGTGATGTTGGTGTTCGCCGCGGTGATGGGCCTGACGTTTTTGTCCACCGTGCCGCCGACCGCCGGACTGGTGGCCAAATTCTTCGGCACTGCCAACATGGCCACGCTGTTCGGCATCGTGATGCTGACGCACCAGGTCGGCGGTTTCCTGGGCGCCTGGCTGGGCGGCAGGGTGTTCGAGCTGACCGGCAGCTTCGACGCCGTCTGGACTATCGACATCGTGCTGGCCGTGGGGGCGGCGCTGATCCACCTGCCGATTCGCGAAGCGCCGCCGGTGCGGGCGGCAGCCATGTCATGAGCCGTGCACCATGACCCGCGCCGCCATGGACCCGCGCACCCGGCTGTTGCTCGAAGCGCCGATCGCCCGCACCTTGCTGCGCCTGGGCGCGCCCAACGTGCTGGTGATGCTGGCGCAGGCCGCCGCCGGGCTGATCGAAACCTACTTCGTCGGCAAGCTTGGCACCGACGCGCTGGCCGGCATGGCGCTGGTGTTCCCGGTGGTGATGCTGATGCAGATGACCTCGGCCGGGGCGATGGGTGGCGGCATCGCCTCGGCCATCGCCCGGGCGCTGGGCGCGCAACGGCGGGCCGACGCCGACGCGCTGGTGC
>JAYSVE010000600.1:0-3657 GCA_043718725.1 Methylibium sp. | reverse complement strand
GCGGCGGCATAGGAGCGGTTGCACTTGCGCGAGCGTGCCGGCAGGTCCGCCGTCTGCGACGCTGCCCGGCACATCAACGAAGTGATGTTGTCGGCCAGAATCTTGGCCGCCACGTCGATGATCAAAGCCTGCTGGCTCAGGCCGCTGACGGCTTCCAGGTGCAGCCGATGCTTGAGCCGCTTGAACGCCTCCTCGATGCGCCAGCGCTGGTGATAGAGATCGCCGAACAGCGCCGCCGGGAAGGCCTGCGCGCCCAGGTTGGTCGCCAGCAAACGGACTTTTCCGTTGGGTGCGACCTGACGCACCAGGCGCAGGGCCGGCGGGCCTGCCGGGCAACCCCAGTCGCGCACCTGCTCGGCACTGGGCGCGTTCAACTGCACCGTGGCGTCGGCGGCTTTGGAGCGCATGAACTTCTTCGCCGCATCCCAGCCCCCCGCGTTGTCGCAGCGCATGACGAAGCGAATCCCGCGCGCGTTCAGCAGCGCCACCAGCCAGGCCGCCGGATAGCCGCGGTCAAGCACCAGCACATCGTCGGGCCCGAGCCCGTCCAGCGCCTCGACCAGCATGCTGCGCTCGGGTACCGAGGCGCTGTGCACGCTGGCGTGCAAGGTCAACTCGGCACCCGGCAAGAACAGGGCGAACAAGCGCTGATCCGGCTCGGCCGCGCAGCGCGCGAGAAGGCAAGGCCGCACGGCGGGTCTGAGCACCGAGGCATCGGCGGCAACCACCCGCAAGCCATGCCAGCGCCGGATCAGCCCGGCCTCGTCGGCACGGCGGACGACCATGTCGTTGAGCGAGATCAACGCAGGCAGATGCAGCTGGTTGCGCGCCTTGGCGAAGGCCCGGTCGCAGACTTCGCGGCGCAGACCCTGGGTGTCGCAGACCGACGCGAAGAAGGCGTCCAGCGTGGCCTGCTGCGACTGGTTGCGCATCGACAGCAACGACGCGACGAGCGCGGGCAGCGGCAGCTTGCGACAGCGGGTGAAAGCGTTGGGGGAGTCGGGATGTCGCGCCAACTGCGCGAAGTCATCCGAGGCAATTCGGTCAGAGAATTCCAGCATCATATGCTGTATAAAACTACAGTATTCGTTTTTCCATCCGAATCACCTCGTCAAGAGAAATACTCAATTACTTCAACAGCTTACGACGACAATTTTAGCTCGACTTTCTTAAGTTCGGTGGATTGGGGTGCGACCAGGGTCTGCTTGCGGGAAATCCCTGTTGTCGCCGACATCGTTTGAACCTGGAATGGAGGACTGCCATTGAGGCAACAATCCGAGGAGAACGACGATGCGCGACCGGGTTCAAAGTGACCTGCGACGGTTGGGCACGCTCGCCGCGGCACTCGCCGCCGCACTCGCCGTCTCCGCCTGCGGGGGCGGCGCCGACAACACCGCGCCGACCGAAACGGCGAGTGCGCAGCGCAGCGCAGCGAAGCTGCCGCCATTCAACTTCAAGATCACGACGCTGTCGAACCGCGCCGACTTGATCAGCGACGGCGACGCGCTGGTTGAGGTGCAGGTGCCGAAGAACGTGCCGATGCATCAGGTCAAGCTGACGCTGAACGGCGCCGATGTCGGCGCGGCGTTCGTCGCCGATGCCGGCGCGCGAACCCTGCGTGGTCTCGTGACTGGCCTGGTTGTCGGCGAAAACAAATTCGTCGCGGACGCGAACGGCCAGGGCCAGGGCCGGCCCTGGGCCAGCCTCGCGATCACCAACCACCCGCGCGGCGGGCCCGTATTCTCCGGCCCGCAACTGCAACCGTGGGTCTGCGCGACCAAAGACGGAGCACCGGTCAACGTGACCGTGCCCGGGACCAACCTGTCGGCCGCGGTCCCAACCCGGATCAGCGGGCTCGACCAGAACCCGGTCGATGCCAAGTGCAATGCGCCCACCAAGTTCACGTTCTTCTACCAGCCGAAAGCCAGGCAGGGCGGTACCTGCACATTCACGACCAGCGGTACCGACCCGTGCTTCGTGCCCTATGACCTCGCGAACGCACCTGCGCGTGCCGACATCGCCGACTTCACCAATGACCGGGGCGACACGGTCAAGAGCATCGTTCGGGTCGAGCGTGGCACGATGAACCGAGGCATCTATGAGCTTGTCGCACTCTTCGACCCGACACTCCCGAACACGGCGCTGGCGCCCCAAAAGGGCTGGAACGGCAAGCTGCTCTGGATGTTCGGCGCGAGCGCGGCAGCACACCGCTTGCAGGCGCCGACCACGCTCGCCACGATCTTCGACAACGATGCGCTGCGACGCGGCTTCATGGTCGCGTCGGCCTCGCTGAACAACAACGGCACCAACGCCAACCATGTGCTGGCGGCAGAGTCGCTGATGATGGTGAAGGAACGCATCATCGAGCAGTACGGGCCGATCCGCTACACCATCGGCAACGGCTGCTCGGGTGGCTCGATTCAGCAGCAGACCATCGCCGGGTCGTATCCCGGCCTTCTCGACGGCATCCAACCCAACTGCTCGTATCAGGACCAGGTCAACATCGAGTTGGAAATCAAGGAATGCGGCCTGCTGTCTGACCGTTACTTCAAGACCGCCAACGGCATCGTCCTGCCGGATGCCAAGCGCGCGGCGATCGCCGGACAAATCAACACCGGCATGTGCAACGTCTGGGTCAACTCGTTCTTGCCCGCCTACAACCCGAGCCGCGCGGCCAATTGCGGTCCTGGTTTTCCGCAAGACCTCGTCTATGACCCGGTGTTGCGGCCGAACGGAGTGCGTTGCACGCTGCTCGACCATGAATCGAACCGGATCGGCACCTTCATCGACGCCGACGGCGGCCGCAAGGCCAACAAAGTGTTCGACAACGTCGGAATCCAGTACGGACTGAAGGCGCTCAAGCGCGGCGAAATCACGCCGGAAGAGTTCGTGCAGCTCAATGAGGGCATTGGCAGCTATTCGCCTGATCTGGCTTGGAGCGGCTCGGTCGGCGGCCTGCCCGCGGCGCGTGTCGCGGCGTTGCCGTCGACGCTGTCGGGGCTGTATGCCGCTGGCGTCTCTAGCGATGGTGGTCTGCTGTCGCAAGTCGCGATCATCGACCTGCGCGGCAATCAGAATCCGGCTGGCGACATCCACGCCAACTGGCGCAGTTGGGGCATGCGCGAGCGTCTCGACAAGGCCAACGGGCATCACAACAATCAGGTGATCTGGGCGTCCACGCCTGGTCTGCGTCCCGGCGCCGCGCTGGCACGCAAGTCCTTTCTGACGATGGACGCGTGGTTGGGCTCGGTTGAGTCGGATACCAGCACGCGATCGCGTGCGGACAAGGTCGTGGCGAATCGGCCGTCGGATCTGGGCGATCTTTGCTTCGCATCGACCGGCGCAACCGACGCGGAACTGACGCAGAACCTCGGTCTCGGTACGTCGGCGTGCCCGGTGAAGTTCCAGGCGTCACCGCGGCAGACCGCAGGGGGTCCGCTCGCCGAAGACATCTTCAAGTGCCAGCTGAAGCCACTGAACTTCACTGATCCGGACTACCAGGGCCTCGCCTTCGACGCGGGCCAGCACACACGGTTGCAGACCGTGTTCGCATCCGGCGTTTGCGACTGGAGCAAGCCGGGCGTCGGTCAGCAACGCTCGCCTGGATGGTTCACGTTCGCTGGTGGGACAGGCGGCAGGCCACTGCCCACTCCACCG
>JAYSVE010000599.1:0-1557 GCA_043718725.1 Methylibium sp. | reverse complement strand
GTGCTGCTGATCAGCCTGGACGCGCAGCGCGACGACCCCGCGGCGCTGAAGGCGGTGGCCGACAAACGCGGCCTGGACCTGGCCCGCTGGACCCTGGCGCAACCGCAACCGGGTGACGTGCGCGCCATCGCCGGCCTGCTCGAGGTGCGCTACCGCGTGCTGGCCGACGGCGAGTTGAACCACACCGGCGTGCTGGTGCTGCTCGATGCCGACGGCCGCATCGTCTCGCGCAGCGCCCAGACCAACGGCACGGTGGACCCGCAGTTCATGCAGCGTGTCCACCTGGCCCTGGCCGGCAAGCCGGCGCCGAAGTGACAGACCTGCCGCGTACGGGGCTCACGACCCCGCCCAAGCGAAGCCGGCGCCACGATCGCTTGATCCAAATCAAGATGCGCATTCGCTGACGTCACATCATCACGCCAGCAGAAACGGGCTCGCCCGCATGTGAAACCTAGAACCCAGCCGACGGACACACCATGAACGACAGCTTTGCTCCCCGCGCCGCGTTACTCGCCTTCGCCACGGCGTTGTTCCTGCTGGCCAACCCGTCTTTTGCCCAGGCTGTGGATGCCGAGGCCGCGCAGGCATTGATGAAGAAAAACGATTGCGGCAAGTGCCATTCCGTCGACAAGAAGAAGGAAGGCCCGTCCTACAAGGAAACCGCCACCCGGCTCAAAGGCAAGGCCACTGCCGAAGACGAGGTCTTCAAACACCTGACGACCAGCCCCAAGGTCAAGGTCGACGGCAAGGAAGAAGAGCACAAGGCCATCGTCAGCAAGGACGAGGCCGAGGTACGCAACCTGACGCGCTGGATCCTGTCGCGCTGAGGAGCCCCCCGCCCGGCCAGGTCCGGGTTCCTGGTAGGTGAGCATGAACAACAACAACGAATTCACCGGCAAGCTGCGGCGCAACTGGAAGCTGGTTGTGGGCCTCGGCGTCGTGGGGGTGTTCGTCGCGTTGCTGTTGGTCATCGGCGGCGCCGCCGGCCTGGCCTGGACCAGCACCGAGAAGTTCTGCATCGGTTGCCACGAGATGCGCGACAACGTCTATGCCGAGTACAAGGACACCATCCACGACCGCAATCGCACCGGCGTGCGCGCCATCTGCACCGACTGCCATGTGCCGCGCGAACCGGTGCCGCTGATTGCGCGAAAGATGCGCGCCACCTTCGAGGTCTGGGGCCACCTGACCGGTGTCATCGACACCCCGGAAAAGTTCGAAACGCACCGCGCGATGCTCGCCCAGCGCGTCTGGAAGCGCATGAAGGAAACCGATTCGCACGAGTGCCGCAACTGCCACATCGCCGAAAAGATGGACGAAGACAAACAAACCGAAAAAGCCAGGACGCGGCATGCCAAGGGCCGCGCCGAAGGCAAGACCTGCATCGACTGCCATTTCGGCATCGCCCACAAAGAGCCGGAAGGTCCCGGTCCGCAAGAAATGACGGTCAGGAAGTAGTTCAACGGACGCGAGTTCAACCGAACAATCACGGAGATCGGTATGAAAACGATGTTGCTTCGAGCCAGTCTGGCGGCCCTGCTCAGCGGGGCGATGTTG
>JAYSVE010000598.1:0-3666 GCA_043718725.1 Methylibium sp. | reverse complement strand
GTCACGCGGTCGTCCACCCGGAACAAGTCGTACCAGACAGGGAACGTCGCCCCCGTGCCGAAGTGTTGCATCGTCAGCTCGCCGGACCACCGCCCTTTCGTGGCGACGGCGGGCAAGACGACCTCAGCGACGAACTGTCGCTGCTCCGGAATGAAGTAATCGATGATCTTGCTGCGCCGCACCTGCTCGAGGTCTTGCAGGCCGACGAGTTCCATCGCCGCGCGGTTGCCGTACACCGGATTGCCCTGCGTGTCCGAGATGCCGATGAAGTCGCGCGAGTTCTCCACGATCGAGGCCAGAAGCCGCCGCTCTCCTTCAACCCGCTTGCGCTCGGTGATGTCGCGTGTGTACACCGCCAGCCCGCCGTCGGCGGTGGGGAACACCTTCTCGAGCATCCACCGCTGCCACGGCTCGTAGTAGACCTCGTACTCGACGGCGACCCGCTCGGCCATCGCCCGGTGCAATTGGACGTGGGCGTGGTTGCCCACGGCGTCGGGAAACATTTCCCACATGGCGTGGCCCAGGATCTCGTCCCGCGGCTTGCCGATGCGGCGGACGAGTTCGTCGTTGGCGAATGTGAACCGCCAGTCATTGCACACCACCCCGAACCCGTCGGTGATGCTGCCGAGGACGCCGCTGGTGAACGTCTCCCGGCGCCTGCGTTCGGCATCCGCCTGCCATTGGGCAGTCACGTCCACCGTGCAGCCGACCAGCTTCACCGGCCGACCGTCGTCACCCCGCTGCAGCACGGCCCGGTCTTCGACGTGCAGCCAACGCCCGTCTTTGTGCCGGAGGCGGTACTCGCCCATGGTGGAGTTGCCCGCCAACGCCATGAACTGCTGTTCGATGACCGCCAGGTCGTCGGGGTGGACTTGCTCCCGCCACCATGCGCCGGTCGGCGGAACCTCGGCGGCGTGATAGCCGAGCACCTCGTACAGCCCGCGCTGACGCTCGACGTGGCCGGTCAAAAGGTCCCACTCGTAGATGATGCCGTTCACGGCGTCGGCGGCGAGGCGGAAGCGGTCCTCGCTCATCTGCAGCCGCTTTTCGGCCTCCTTGCGCTCGGTCACGTCTTGCACCAGGCCGATGATGCAGGTGTGAATGCCTTCGCCCCGACGCGCGGCTTGCGAAGACACCCAGCGGACCGAGCCATCGGGTTGGGGCACACGGTACTCATGCCGGTACGGCTGCCCGGACTCGATCGTCAGTCGCAGCGCCGCCTCGATACTCACGCGGTCATCGGGATGGATGCACGCCAGCGCCCGTTCGTGGTTCAGCTGCGTTGCGGGAGGCAGGCCGTGCAATTCGATCGCACGATCCGACGCGCTGAACTCCCCGGTCGTCAGACTGACTTGCCAGCTTCCCGCTCGGGCCGCCGTCATCGCCATGTTCAGCTGCTCGGCAAAACGCTCGCGCTGAATCAGTTGATCGCGGAATTGGTACTGCCGCTGCCGCGCCCGCAGGGCGGTGCGGACGGCGCTGACCAGCGCGGCGACCCGCGTGGGCTGCTCCAGGATGGTGACGTTGCCTAACGCATCCATCGCTCGCGCGGTGGCGGGGAAATCGGCCCCGGCGCGTGCCAGCACCAGCACCGGCAGGTCGGACCAAGTTGGTTGGTGGCTGAGCCATTCGGCCAAGCCGTCGCCGCCGTGGATCGCTTCTTCCGCGATCAACACCGCGCCCGCACCCGTCGTCAGCTGCTCGCGCAACTGCGCCTGATCGAGGCAAGCGACGCACGCGATGCCGGCGCGGGCGAGGATCGCAAGTGTCGGCTCCCCATCCCTGACCGTGGGCGCCAGGAGCAGCATGCGCGTGTCCAGGGTCTCGCGGTCGGCAGCGTTCACGGCCTGTTCTCTGCGCGCAGGTTGTCCTCGTCCTTCTCGATGCCGGTCGAGGCGAGGGACTCGGGGGATGCATTGTGTGAACGCATGGCTGCCGACACCAGAAACCGCCAATCTGAAACCCGCGACCTTGTTGGCCTGTTCGAGGCCACTTCATCGGTTACCGAGGGTAATTCGACCTCGAGTCTAGTGGATGACTGTGAGGAATATTCAGGCACCTGGGGTGGGAGCCGCAGCCACCGCCCGGGGCATCGCGGCGGCCGACGCGCCGACATCAAGGTCGTCAGCACATTTCAGGCTCGACATCAGCTTTATCAAGGCGTCCATTTCCACCGGCTTGACCAGGTGGTGATCGAACCCGGCGTCCGCGCTACTCTTCCGGTCGTCGACCTGCCCCCAGCCCGTCAACGCCACCAGCACCATGCTCCGGCCCCACGGGTGTTGTCGAATGCGGCGGGCGGCCTCGTATCCGTTGAGCTTCGGCATTCCGATGTCCATCAACACCAGGTCGGGCCGGAACTGCGCTGCCACTTCAATGCCGCTCTCCCCGTCGTCGGCGGTGCGCACCTCGTTGCCTAACCCAAGCTTGTCATTACGCACCACGCTGCCCAATGGAATCAAGCACTTGGAGCGATTTGGCGCGGCGTATGGCACTACGTTTGCGTAGTGCGGCCCCAGTATCAGGGCGGTGGATGAGGTGGCGCTAGACGAGCACGCGATGGGTGCTGCCGGGGTTGGGCGAATGGCCCAGGATGTCGTTGATCTTTTGGTGCTTCGGCTCGGGCCGGCTGGCCTTGCGCACATGCACGGTGCGGCCATCGCGGCGCTGCAGCGTGACGGTCACGCGCTGCTGCGTAGCCAGCGTGTCGCGCAGGGTCTGCCAACTGTCGTCGATGCCCTGTGCCTTGAGCTGCAGCCGCAGCACGTGCACGAAGTGATAGGCCAGTACGCTGATGAACAGGTGCCCTTCGACGCGCCGGTCGACGCGGTGGAACACCGGGCGCAGACCCAGGTCGGTTTTGAGCGAACGGAACACCGACTCCAGGTTGGTCAGCATCGTGTACGTGCGCCACAGCGTGGCGTTGTCTTGCTCCACCAGCGTCGTGCGCAGGCAGTACACCCCCGGGTGCGCCGCGGCGCTGCCGGGCTTGATGCGCTTGGTCCACGCGATGGCGCTGACCTGGGTGGCGCCGGCAGCGGTCGAGACATCGACTTGGTAGTGCTGCGCGGCGCGCGCGAAGCGTTGCTTGGCGCGCCCCAGGCGCTGCATGATCGTGGTCACGTCCTTGGCCCCGCGCGGCTTGCTCAAGCCAGCCTGCAGTTTGCTCAGCACAGCCTCGAAGCCGGCCGCCTTGGTGTCATCGATGGCCCGGTCCTTGTGCTCACGCGCGGGCGAGTGGCAGTACAGCAGCGCGTGGCCCTGCTCGTCCAGAACGCGCTGAATCTTGATCGTCACGTCGCCGGCAGACTGCACCGACGTGGCCAACGCCGGATCGAACTGGCGCTCACGCAGGCGCGACACCACCACGTAGTGATAGCCCTGCGCGCGCAGCCAAGTCAGGTTGGCCTCGGTGGCGATGCCAGCGTCCATCACCACCGTTGCTGCGGGCGGTGCACCCAGGCCGCTGAGCATGTCAGCCAAGGTCGCAGGCTCACCGGCATTGCCCGCAAACACGCGGCTGCGGCGCGGGAACCCGCTGCCGTCCAGCACCATGGCCAGGGTCACCAGGGGGCAGTCACTGCGGCTTTCCTTGCTGTGCCCGCGCTTGGCCTTGGCCACACCCGCGGCGATGCCCTCGAAGTAGGTGTTGGTGAGGTCGTACAG
>JAYSVE010000597.1:0-1561 GCA_043718725.1 Methylibium sp. | reverse complement strand
GCGGGGCCAGCAGGGTCGACGCCGCGCCCACCGCGCCGGTCGCGCCGAGCAGCTTGAGCAGGCGCCGGCGCGACACCTCGGGCAGGTGCGGCAACAGGTCCGCCGTGTCCATCGGCTGGGCGTCCTTGCAATCGGTGTAGCGTCGTTTCATGTGGGGGTCGGGGTTGGAGTTTTGTCGAGTTTTGCCAATGCCGAGATCAGGTCTGGACCACGAAGTCAGGCGCCAGCGACGTGAGGATCAGCGCCGCCTTGACCCGGTTCTCGGTGGCGCCGATGGCGCGCAGCATGTCCAGCAGCCGGCCACGCGTGGTGGCGCTCATCTGGCCGTTGAAGAACACCAGGTCGAGCCGCTGGACGAGCGCGGCAGGGTCGGCGGCCAGCGCCAGCCACGGGGCGTAGTCCAGCTTCAGGCGCGCGTCGCCGCCGCCGTAGCCGCCGCTTTTGATCACGCCGGCAAAGAAGTTGAGCCCGCCGACGACCGTGGTCTCGGTGGTGATCTGGAATTCCGGCGCCACCAGGCCGGCCTGCTGAATCGGCCCGGCCTGGGTGTAGCCCGGCTGGAAGAAGTTGAACACCGTCGGCGCCAGCAACGGGCTCTGGCCGAGCGAGCGGTCCGAGCCGTCGAGCGCGTGAATGGCGTTGAGGCCGTTGGCGCTGCGGGCGCCCAAACCGCGCATCAGGTTGGCAAAGCGCAGCACCGGCTCGCGCTGCTTGCCGAAGCGGCCATTCGCTCCCAGCGCCGGGTCGCGTGCCTGCGCATCCAGCAGCACCGCGCTGACCACGGCGCGCAAGTCGCCGCGAACCCCCTGGCCGTTGTCGTTGAAGGCCGCGGCGACGCGGGCGATGTAATCCGGGCCGGGGTTGCTGGTGACCAGCCGCTGGATCAATTGGCGGCCGATGAACGGCCCGACGTTGGGGTGGTTGAAGGCGTTCGCGTCCGCCGCCGCCAGATCCTGCTCCGGGCTGCCACCGCCGGGCAGCACGGCGCCTTGCAGCAGCAGTTTCGGGCCGCTCGAATGGCGCTCGGGGCTGCTGCGCATGGGCGTGAACCAGTTGCTTTCCAGGTTCTCGTCGAGCTCGCGAAAGTGGTTTGTCGAGGCCGCGAAGGTCCAGCCGGTGAAGGCCTGGGCAAAGCCCTTGACCACCTCTTCGTTGTAGCTCGCCATGGGGCGGCCGGCGCTGTCCGGTTGCGCGCTGCCATCGGCGTTGAGCAGCACCATGCCGACCGTGAACAACTGCAAAAATTCGCGCGCGTAGTTCTCGTTCGGGCGAATGCCGGCCTTCTCGTCTTCCTTCTCGCTCGTGACCATGTTCAGGAAGTAGCCCATGGTCGGGTGCAGCGTCACCTGGCGCAGCAGCTCGCCGTAGTTGCCGAAGGCCTGCGCGTTCAGCAGGTCCATATACGACGACATCGCGTGCGGCGGCAAGTCGTCGGCGCTGTTGCTGACGACCAGGATCTGGCTCAGCGCAAACGCCACGCGGGCGCGCAACGTGTCTTCGCCGAACAGCCACTGCTGCCAGATGGCCTCGTAGCTCATGTTCTGCGTCGGCCGCAGGTCTG
>JAYSVE010000596.1:0-1561 GCA_043718725.1 Methylibium sp. | reverse complement strand
GAGAGTTTTTCGCTCATGCCCGCTCATCACGCCAGAAGGCGCCCGCTCGTCGTTGCAAATGCTCGCCATAGCCCGGGCTATGGCTGCGCTTTGCGCCTCGATCGGCCAACTTCTGGCGCGCTGCTCGGACACGTTCGAAATACTCTCAGCCTCTGGTCCGCCGTCAAGGCCTGGGCACGCTGCCCACCACCCCTTCGACGAACCAGTCCATGGTGCCGATGGCGGCGTCGCTCAGTGCGCCGCTGGCCAGGCGCAACTTGCCGGCGTTGTCGGTCAGCGGCGCGGCAAAGGGCTTCAGGCTGCCGCCGACGATGGCCTTGCGACGCCCATCGATCAGCGTGCGCAGGTCTTGCGGCAGGCGCGGGTGCAGCGCGCTCAGTTGCACCAGGCCGTCCTTCATGCCGCCCCACACCGGCGTCGGTTTCCAGTGTTTGAGCAGCACGGCCTGCGCCACATTGGTGTAGTGGCTGCCCCAATGGTGGGTGACCGAGGCCAGTTGGGCGTCCGGCGCCAGCGCCTGCATGTCGCTCTGGTAGGCGATGAGCCTGACGCCGCGGGACTTGAAGTTCTCTTGCGCGGCCTGCGCCACCGCGGTCGAGCCGCTGTGGTTGGTGAGCACGTCGGCGCCCTGGTTGATCAGCGTCAGCGCCGCTTCGCGTTCACGCGCCGGGTCGAACCAGGTGTTGAGCCACAACACCCGCACCCGGGCCTTGGGGTTGGCCGCGCGCATGCCCAGCGCAAAGGCGTTGATGCCCTGCACCACCTCGGGCACGGGAAAGCCCGCCACATAGCCGGCCACGCCGCTCTGGCTGCTCTTGCCCGCCAGCAGCCCGGCCAGGTAGCGCGCCTCGTAGTAGCGCGCGTTGTAGGTGTTGACGTTGGCGGCGGTCTTGTAGCCACCGGCCTGTTCGAAGATGACGTTCGGAAATTCCGCCGCCACCCGCAGCACCGGCTCCATGTAGCCGAAGCTGGCGGCGAAGATCAGCTTGTGGCCTTGTGCGGCCAGGTCGCGCAGCACCCGTTCCGAGTCGGCCCCTTCGGCCACGCCCTCGACAAAGGTGGTGCTCACCTGGCCGGCCAGCGCGGCTTGCATCGCCAGCCGCCCCTGGTTGTGCTGGAAGCTCCAGCCGGCCTGGCCGACCGGGCTGGGGTAGACGAAAGCGACCTTCAACGGTGGCGCGGCCTGGGCCCGTGCGGGGCCGGCGGTCGGGAGCACAAGGCAGGCGGCGAGCGCCGCCAAAGTCGCAGGCAAGCGCCTGCGGGCGAGGTTTTTGCACATGGTGGTCCTCTACATGGCTCCGTGTGAAAAAGCACCGCGCGCAGGGAGCACTGGCGCGGCGAGCCCGGATTGTCACAGGTTCGGGGCGCTGCAGCGCTGATGCGGGCGGCCCAGGCCTTCAGGCCAGTGCGAGCGGCAATTCGCGCAGGCGCTGGCCGGTGAGCGCAAACAACGCATTGGCCACCGCCGGGGCAATCGGCGGCACGCCGACTTCGCCCACGCCTTGCGGGTGCGCTGTGCTCTGGATGATGTCGGTCTCGATCACCGGGCAGGCGTCGAAGC
>JAYSVE010000595.1:0-3668 GCA_043718725.1 Methylibium sp. | reverse complement strand
ACGTGGCCGGCAAGGTCGACCCGATTTCCGACATCGAGATCATCCAGACCGAGCTGTGCCTGGCCGACCTGAGTACGGTGGAGAAGACGTTGCACCGTTCCCTCAAGGCCGCCAGGTCGGGCAACGACAAAGAGGCCGCACGGCTGGTGGACGTGCTTCAGAAGTGCCAGGCGGCGCTGGACCAGGCCAAGCCGGTGCGCGGCATCTCGTTCAGCAAGGAAGAACGGGTGGTGCTCAAGCCGCTGTGCCTGATCACCGCCAAGCCGGCGATGTTCGTCGGCAACGTCGACGAACACGGCTTCGAGAACAACCCGTACCTCGACAAGCTGCGCGCCTACGCCGACGGCCAGAACGCGCCGGTGGTGGCGATCTGCGCCAAGACCGAGGCCGAGATGGCCGAGATGAGCGATGAAGACAAGCAGATCTTCCTGGCCGACATGGGCCAGACCGAACCGGGCCTGAACCGGCTGATCAGCAGCGCGTTCAAGCTGCTGGGCCTGCAGACCTACTTCACCGCCGGCGTGAAGGAAGTGCGCGCCTGGACCATCCATGTCGGCGACACCGCGCCTCAGGCCGCAGGCGTGATCCACACCGATTTCGAGCGCGGCTTCATTCGCGCCCAGACGATAGCGTTCGACGACTTCATCGCCCAGAAGGGGGAGCATGGCGCCAAGGAGGCCGGCAAGATGCGCGCCGAAGGCAAGGAGTACGTGGTGAAGGACGGGGACGTGTTGAATTTTCTGTTCAACGTCTGACCGGGTCTGTTTTGTTGGCGAATACTCACTTTTAGTTGACGAGCACGCGTCAATTTGAGGGTGAAGTGAACTATTGCGCTAGGGCCTCGGGCCGGTTCCTTGCGCCAGATCAGCACTCCATCGGGTCGACTGCTAAAATGGCGGCCACAGGAACCTAAGGAGTTTCGCCATGTCTGACGCCTCCATGAACATTTCAAACGCAAACGCTTTGTCCTTGCGCGACCCGTGGGCGCTGGTGCCGTCGCTGGGCAACCTCGACGCCTACATTTCCGCGGCCAATCGCTTGCCCTTGCTCACCCACGAGCAGGAAATCGACTATGCGACGCGCCTGCGTGCCAGCGGAGACCTGGATGCCGCCGGCAAGATGGTGCTGTCGCACCTGCGCCTGGTGGTGTCGATTTCTCGCCAGTACCTCGGTTATGGCCTGCCCCAGGGCGACCTGATCCAGGAAGGCAATGTCGGCTTGATGAAAGCCGTCAAACGCTTCGACCCTACCCAGGGTGTGCGCCTGGTGAGTTACGCGATGCACTGGATCAAGGCCGAGATCCATGAGTACATCCTCAAAAACTGGCGCATGGTCAAGGTGGCCACGACCAAGGCGCAACGCAAGCTGTTCTTCAATTTGCGCTCGATGAAACAAAGTCTCAAGGACGGCGCCAAAGACTCCGAGACCCACCGCTCGTCCTTGACCCAGGGCGAAGTGGCGACCATGGCGAGCCGCCTCAACGTCAAACGGGAAGAGGTGCTGGAGATGGAAACCCGGCTGTCCGGCGGGGACGTGGCGCTGGAGCCGCAGAACGACGACGGCGAAGAAAGCTATGCACCGATCGCCTACCTTGCCGACGACGCCAGCGAGCCGACCCAGGTGCTTGAGGCGCGAAACCGTGACTGGTTGGCGGGTGACGGCATTGCACTGGCGCTCGAAGCGCTGGACCAGCGCAGCCGGCGCATCGTCGAAGAGCGCTGGCTCAATGTCAACGACGACAGTTCGGGTGGACCGACGCTGCACGAACTGGCCGCCGAATACGGCGTCAGCGCCGAGCGCATCCGCCAGATCGAGGTCGCGGCCTTGAAGAAGATGCGCAAGGCGCTGGCGGAAACCGCCTGAGGCTTGGCAAATCAACCCGGGCCCGGCTCGGACACCCCATGACAAACGGCCCTTCGGGGCCGTTTGTCATGGCCGGCAGCGGCCCAAAGTGGTCACGCCGATGCCAGCAGCACCTTCAGGTCCGTCGCCAGCGCCTCGGCGCCGGTGCCGTAGCGTACGAACAGGCGCACTTTGCCCTGCTTGTCGAAAACGAAGGAGCCCGCGGTGTGGTCCACGCTGTAGCTGGCCTCGGTCTTGCCGGGTACCTTGGCGAAGAAGACCTTGAACTCCTTGGCCGCGGCCTTGGCCTGCTCTGGCGAGCCCCGCAGCGCGACGAAGCTGGCATCAAAGTTGGCCATGTAGCCCTTCAGAATGTCCGGCGTGTCGCGCTCGGGGTCGACACTGACGAAGATCCCTTGCACGCGGTCGCCGTCCTGGCCCAGCGACTTCTTGATTTGCGCCAATTCGGCCATCGTCGCCGGGCAGACATCGGGGCATTGGGTGTAGCCGAAGAAGACCACCACCACCTTGCCTTTGAACTCGGTCAGGTTGCGAAGATGGCCGTTCTGGTCGGGCAGCGCCAGGGTGCGAGCGTAGTCCGCACCGGTGATATCGACGCCGCGGAACGCGAGGCCGGCGGCGGGTGGGCTCACCAGGTCACAGCCGACCAGGCTGAACGTGGCGGCCAGTACAACCGAGCGTCGATGGTGGTTCACAACAGTGGCCCCAGGTAGTGGTCCAGCAACAGCGCCGCGAAAAGCAGCGACAGGTGGATGATCGAAAAGCGAAAGGTCTTGCGTGCCAACGCGTCGGAATAGCGGCGCCACAACTTCCAGGCATAGCCGGTGAACCCGGCGCCCAGCAGCACCGCGCAGACCAGGTAGAGCACACCGCTCATGCCCGAGACAAAGGGCAGCAAGGTGGCCGCGAACAGAACCAGCGTGTAGAGAAAGACGTGCAGCCGGGTGAACTCGAAACCGTGGGTCACGGGCAGCATCGGCAAGCCTGACTTGCGGTAGTCCTCAGCCCGGTACAGGGCCAGTGCCCAGAAGTGCGGCGGCGTCCACAAAAAGATGATCAGGCACATGATCAGGGCCTCGGGCCCGACTTCGCCCCGCACCGCGGCCCAGCCAAGCACCGGTGGCATGGCCCCCGAGGCGCCACCGATGACGATGTTCTGCGGTGTCAGCGGCTTGAGGATCACGGTGTAGATCAACGCATAGCCGATGAAGGTGGCGAAGGTCAGCCACATCGTCAACGGGTTGACGGCGAAATAGAGCAAGGCGCTTCCGGCGCCGCACAGCAGGGCCGAGAACGTCAGGCTCTGGGCGTTGCTGAGCTGGCCACGCGCCGTGGGGCGCCAGGCGGTGCGCGTCATCTTGGCGTCGATGGTCTGCTCGACCAGGCAGTTGAAGGCCGCCGCCGCCGCGGCGACGAGCCAGATGCCGGCGGTGGCTGCCAACACGACCCGCCAATCGGGCAGGCCGGGCGTGGCCAGCAACATGCCGATCACCGCGCAGAAGACGATGAGCTGCACCACGCGCGGCTTGGTCAGCGCGTAGTACTGCCGCATTCGTGAGGTCACGGACGTGGCGGCGGGGACGGGACTGGCCAGGGTGTCGGACATGACAAGCTCGATTCTACGAAGCTGCGCGTACCGGGCCGTGTGGCGCCTGGACCGAAGGGGTCACGGCACCGGCCTGGCGCGACCGAACGAGCATCACCGTGAGCACGATGACCAGCGCCGCCGCGCCGCCGGTGTGTGCCAGCGCGGCCCACAGCGGCCAGCCCAACACCACGTTGCCGAGCCCACTGAGAAGTTGCCA
>JAYSVE010000594.1:0-1563 GCA_043718725.1 Methylibium sp. | reverse complement strand
TCAAGATGGAGGCGCGCCGCTTCGAGCAGACCCAGGGCATGGTTGCGATGAGCGTGCTCGAGCTCGCCGCCGACACGCGCAAGGCCTATATCCAGGCGCTCGCGGCCGAAGAATCGGTGCGCTACCTGAGTCAGGTCAAACTGGCCGCCGATGCCAGCGCCGAGCTGGCGCGCCGCATGGAGCAGGTCGGCAACTTCAACAAGCTGCAGCGCGCCCGTGAGCAGGCCTTCTACGCCGACGCCGCCCTCAACCTGGCGCGCGCCGAGCAGGCCCGGCGTTCGACGCGAGAACGTTTGACGCGGCGGCTGGGCGTCTGGGGCGCGCAGGCGCAGTTCACGCTGCCCGAGCGGCTGCCCGACCTGCCCAAGGAGGCGCTCGACCTGCCGGATGTCGAACGTACCGCGCTGGCCCAGCGGCTGGACGTACAAGGCGCGCGGCTGGCCACGGAGCAGACCGCGAAGAACCTGGGCCTCACGCGCACCACCCGCTTCGTCAACGTGCTGGAGTTGGGGCTCGTTCGCAACGGCTCCAGTGAGGCGCCGACCCAGCGCGGCTGGCAGATCGGCCTGGAATTGCCGCTGTTCGACTGGGGCGGTGCGCGGGTCGCGCGGGCCGAAAGCATCTACATGCAGACCGTGCACCGCGCCGCCGAGACCGCCATCAACGCCCGCTCGGAGGTGCGCGAGGCCTACAGCGCCTACCGCTCTGCCTACGACATCGTGCGCCACCACCGCGACGAGATCGTGCCGCTGCGCCAGCGCATCGCCGATGAAAACGTGCTGCGCTACAACGCCATGTTGATCGGCGTGTTCGAGCTGCTGGCCGACGCGCGCCTGCAGATCGCCAGCGTCAATGCGGCGATCGAGGCGCTGCGCGACTTCTGGATGGCCCAGGCCGAACTGGACATGGCGCTGATCGGCAAGCCCGCCCTCTCGGCCGCGGGCGGCCCGGCGCTGGCCGCTGAGGCCGGTGGCGGCGCAGCGCACTGAACCCCCAAGGAACACGCATGGTTTCCCGACGCAAATTTCTCGGCGGCGCAAGTGCCGTAACGGCCGCCGTCACGACCGCTGTTGCGGCGACAACCGTGAGCCGTGTGGCGCTGGCCGCCCTGCCCGAACCGGTGTTCCAGACCCAGCCTGACACCATGCCGCCGCTGCTGCCCGGCACCGGCCGGCCGTACCGCCCGGTGGTCACGCTCAACGGCTGGAGCCTGCCTTGGCGCATGAACAACGGCGTCAAGGAGTTTCACCTCGTCGCCGAGCCGGTGGTGCGCGAGATGACACCCGGCTTCAAGGCGCATCTGTGGGGCTACAACGGCCAGAGCCCGGGGCCGACGATCGAGGTCGTCGAAGGCGACCGCGTGCGGATATTCGTCACCAACAGGCTCGGTGAACTCACCAGCATCCACTGGCACGGCCAGCGCCTGCCCAACGGCATGGACGGTGTGACGGGACTCAACCAGCCCGGCATTCCACCGGGCAAGACTTACGTCTACGAGTTCGTCGCGCGGCGGCCCGGCACCTTCATGTACCACCCGCACGCCGACGAGATGGTGCAGATGGC
>JAYSVE010000593.1:0-1564 GCA_043718725.1 Methylibium sp. | reverse complement strand
TTGGGCGTGGGACAGAGCAACCTATTTGGGTGCCAGCCGAATCGCCCCGTCGAGGCGAATCACCTCGCCATTGAGCATCTCGTTGGTCACGATCTGGTGCACGAGCTTGGCGTAGTCTGAAGGCAGGCCCAGCCGGCTCGGGAACGGCACGCTGGCGGCCAGTGATTCCTGGATTTCCTTGGGCAACGTGAACAGCATCGGCGTGCCGAAGATGCCTGGTGCAATGGTCATGTTGCGGATCCCGTTGCGCGCCAGGTCGCGTGCAATCGGCAGTGTCATGCCGACCACGCCACCCTTGGACGCCGAATAGGCCGCTTGCCCCATCTGGCCGTCGAAGGCGGCGACGCTGGCGGTGGAAATCAACACGCCGCGCTCGCCGGTGGCTTCGGGTGCGTTCTTGCTCATCGCCTCGGCGGCCAGGCGGATCATGTTGAAGCTGCCGACCAGGTTGATCGTGACCACCTTGGCAAAGGTGTGAAGCGCGTGGGCGCCGTCCTTGCCCACGGTTTTTGCCGCCGGCGCGATGCCTGCGCAGTTGACCAGGCCCATCAGCTTGCCCAACGCCACCGCACGGGCCACCACAGCCTGCCCATCGGCCTCCTGGCTGACATCGCATTTGACGAACGCACCGCCGATCTCGTCGGCGACCGACTGGCCTTTGTCGGCCTGCAGGTCGGCAATGACGACCTTGCCGCCGTGCGCCGCGAGCATGCGCGCCGTTCCTTCGCCCAGGCCGGAGGCGCCTCCGGTGACGATGAAAACCTTGCCTGCGATGTCCATGTGAATCTCCGAACGGGTTGGCTCGTGGGGCGCTCAGGTCAGCGCAGCCATCACGCGCGTCGCGATCTCATCCACCGTGCCGGTGCCATTGATCATGCGGTACCGGGGTGCATCGGCGGCGCCGGACCGGCTCCAGGTTTCGTAGTACGCCACCAGCGGGCGGGTCTGGCTGTGGTAGACCTCCAGGCGTTTGCGAACGGTCTCTTCGAGATCGTCAACGCGCTGAATCAGGTCTTCGCCGGTCACGTCGTCCTTGCCGGCGAGCCTGGGTGGATTGAACTTGGTGTGGAAGGTGCGCCCGGAGGCCGGGTGCACGCGCCGCCCACTCATGCGCTCGATGATCGCGGCGTCCGGCACGTCGATCTCCAACACCGAATCGAGTCGGACACCCGCGGCTTTCATCGCGTCGGCCTGCGGGATGGTGCGGGGGAAGCCATCGAACAAAAAGCCGTTGGCGCAAGCTGGCTGTGTGATGCGTTCCTTGACCAGGCCGATGATGATGTCGTCGCCGACCAGGGCGCCCGAATCCATCACTTTCTTCGCGGCCAGCCCCAGCGGTGTGCCGGCCTTGACCGCCGCGCGCAACATGTCGCCGGTGGAGATTTGCGGGATGCCGAACTTCTGGCAGACGAATGCCGCCTGGGTTCCCTTGCCAGCGCCGGGCGGTCCCAGCAATATGAGTTTCATGTGTCTCCTCGCTCGAATCGGGGTGCGTCAAGGCACTCGGTTTGCGGCCAACACCTTTGCTTGGCGCAATCAGAATGGTACGCGCATTGGGCCTGAA
>JAYSVE010000592.1:0-1565 GCA_043718725.1 Methylibium sp. | reverse complement strand
TGCAGCTCGCCTCGTTGGCGATGTCGGCCGAGTAGGTCACGACGATGGCGTCCTTGCCGGCCGCGGCCAGGATCTCGCGCCTTGCCTCGGCGAGCTTGGCTTCGTCGCGCGCGCAGATGATGGTGGTGGCGCCGGCGTGGGCGAACTTGATCGCCGCGGCCAGGCCGATGCCCGACGAGCCGCCGGTCACGAGCACCACCTTGCCGGCCACCTTGCCGCGCAGCGTGCGGTCGATGAACAGCGCCGGGTCCAGGTGGCGCTCCCAGTAGTCCCACAGCCGCCAGGCGTAGTCGTGCAGGTTCGGGCAGGCGATGCCCGAGCCCTTCAGCGCGGCCTCGGTCTCGCGGCAATCGAAGCGGGTCGGGTAGTTGATGAAGGTGAAGATGTCTTCGGGCAGCCCGAGGTCCTTCATCACCGCCGCGCGCACCCGGCGCACCGGTGCCAGCGCCAGCATGCCCTTCTTGACACTCTTGGGGATGAAGCCCAGCAGCGCGGCGTTGATGAACAGGTTCATCTTGGGTGCGTGCGCGGCCTTGCTCAGGATGTCGAGCACGTCGCCGACCCGGTAGCCTTTGGGGTCGACCAGGTGGAAGCACTTTTTGTCCAGCTCGGCCTTGGAATGGCTGATGTGGTCCAGCGCCGCCACGACATAGTCCACCGGCACGATGTTGATGCGCCCGCCCTCCAGGCCAATGCTGGGCATCCATGGCGGCAGGAACTGGCGCATGCGCTGGATCAGCTTGAAGAAGTAGTACGGGCCGTCGATCTTGTCCATCTCACCGGTGGTGGAGTCGCCGACCACCGAGGCCGGGCGGTACACCGTCCACGGCACTTTCGATTCCTTGCGGACGATTTTTTCGCTCTCGTGCTTGGTCATGAAGTACGGGTGGTCCAGGCCGTCGGCTTCGTCGAACATGTCTTCGCGGAACACGCCTTCGTACAGGCCGGCGGCGGCGATCGAGCTGACGTGGTGCAGGTGGCCGGCGTCAATGGCCTTGGCGAACTCCACCGCGCTGCGCGTGCCTTCGATGTTGACCTTGATCTGCGATGCCTCGTCGGCCGACAGGTCGTACACGGCGGCCAGGTGGTACAGGTGGTCGATCTGGCCCTTGAGCCTTTTCATGTCATCGGCCGAGACGCCGAGCTTCTTGGCGGTGAGGTCGCCGAACACCGCAATGGCCCGGGTCTTGGACACGGCCCAGTAGTCGAGCAGCGCCGCGACCTTGCCTTGGCTTTCGGGCCGCAGCAAGAAATACACAACGGCGCCGCGGCGCGCCAGCAGGGTCTTGACAAGGCGCTTGCCGATGAAGCCAGTGGCTCCGGTCACGAAATACGTCATGGGGCTGGTCCTTTGCTGGCGTGGGCCGCGACCGGCGATTCTTCGCCGCCCGCGGAAGGGGCATTCTTGACCAGAGTCGGGCCGGCCACGCTGCGCGATTTCCCGAACAGCGCGTGGCGCGCGTAGAGCCGCCCCCCTAGAGAAATAGGCTCAGCTCTCCAGGGCAGGCTCCTATAGTTTGGGTCTCGAAGCGCTCCGAGCGGAGCCTTCTCCAGCAACACTGAGG
>JAYSVE010000591.1:0-8767 GCA_043718725.1 Methylibium sp. | reverse complement strand
CTCGGAGCCGGATCGAACCGCTTCGCTTCAACTTCAACCGACTCCGGCGGAATCGGCGTTGGCGTACCGGTCAACTTTCGGCTGTGCCACTTGCCAGTCGCGAAGCAGTACGTTCCATCCGGGTTGGCCGGTTGCATCGGCCTGGTCATGCAGCCCGTGCCGAACAAGTCCAGAAGCGACGAGCCCGGTTCGACGCGAAGCGCGGGTCATGCTCTGGCGCCTTCACATGTCACTTGAGGGTGAAGCGTGCCGATACGGCGGGCTTGCCGTTGACCGACACTTCGGCCAGCGCCTTGGCGCCGGCGCCGACCTTGAAGCTGCCTTTCGCTTCGAGCTTGTCGCCCACCAGCGCCAGCGGCGCCTCGGTCTTGTCCTTGCCGTTGAACACCGTCAGCTTGCCGGTGGCGCTGGTCAACTTCATCGGTTTGCCGTGGTCGCTGACGTGGATGACGATCAGTTCCGGCTTGGCGACCAGTTCCAGGTCGCCGGCCTGGGTCTCGACGACAACGCCGCCAAACTTCGGCGCGTGGTCTTCGGCGGCGACAACCGGCAGCGCCAGTACGCATGCAGCCCACAGCGGAATCAGCAACTTCTTCATGGGTGAGTCCTTTCAGGGTTGGGGGAACGAACAGGGAAGGAATTCAGTGAATGGCGATGGCCTGCACGACCTCGGTGACGGTGATCCAGCCGGCAACGGCCTGGCCGGTTCGTGCCGATCCCTGGATGGCAGCGACGATCTCGTCCACCTCGCCGTCCTCGCAAAGCAGTTCGAGCTTGTATTCGTTGACCACCTCGTCGCCGAGGTCCATCGAGTAGTGCTGCTCGCTGCTGTCCAGCGGCAAGATCGAACCCTTGACGACGTACACGGCCAGGTTGTGGCGCCGACCCGCGCGTTGGCCGCCCCAGGCGGGGCAGTCCTTGAGGGCTGCGATCACGTCGGGGACGCGACTGCTGTGGACATAGGCTTTGACTTCCTTCATGGCGTCTCCTCGGTGGGTGTCTGGTGCAGGGGTGGGGCGGCGTTGTCCTGAGCTTCGTCGGCGGCATCACGCTTGCGCTGCTTTGCTTCGGCGCGCGACTCTGACCATTCGTAGAGTAGCGGCAGCAGCAGCAGCGTCAGCAGCGTCGAGGTGATCAGCCCGCCAATCACAACGGTGGCCAGCGGGCGCTGCGTTTCTGCGCCGACGCCCGTCGATATCAGCATCGGCACCAGGCCCAGGATGGCGACGGAGGCCGTCATCAACACCGGCCGCAAGCGCAGTGCCGCACCCTGGCGCACCGCGTCGCGTATCGACAGGCCGTGCTTTCGCTGGTCGTTCAAGAAGGTCACCAGCACGATGCCGTTGAGCATGGCGACCCCGAACACCGCGATGAAGCCGATGGCCGACGGCACCGACAGGTACTGGCCGGTGGTGAACAGGCCGATGATCCCGCCGATGATGGCGAAGGGCACGTTGGCGATGATCAGCGTGGCATGCCGGACCGAATTGAACGCGGTGTACAGCAGGATGAAGATCAGGCCGATGGTCAGCGGCACGATCAAGCTTAAGCGCGCCATCGCGCGCTGCTGGTTCTCGAATGCGGCGCCCCATTCCACCCAGTAGCCGGTGGGCATCTTTACCTTGGCCTTGATGGCCGCATCGGCTTCCTTGACGAAGCTGTCCACGTCACGGCCCTGCACGTCCATCTGCAGCACGGCGTAGCGTTGCAAGGCCTCGCGGCGCACGAAGGTGTAGCCCTCGGCCAGCTCGATTTTCGCCACGCTCGAGAACGGCACGATCGCACCTTCCGAGGTGCGGATCGGGATCGCCGCGATAGCCGACGGGCTGCCACGGAACTCATCGGCCAGCCGCACGGCGATATCGAAGCGGCGCGTGCCCTGGATCAGCGTCGACACCGTCTCGCCGCCGATGCCGGCCTGCACCACGGCGAGGATGTCGTCGGCGTTCAGCCCGTAGCGCGCAGCCGCTTCGCGGTCGACCTGGATCACCATCTGCGGCTTGCCCTTGTTGGCCTCTGCCGCCAGGTCGGCCACGCCGGGCACGGCGCCGATCACGCGCTTGATCTGCGCCGAGAGTTCTTCGAGCTTGTCGAGGTCTTCGCCGTAGATCTTCAGCGCCAGCGTTGCGCGCACGCCGGAGATCAGTTCCTCCACCCGCATCTGGATCGGCTGTGTGGCGCCGAACACCGCGGTGGCGACTTCGCCTTCCAGGAACTCCTGCATCTCGCGGCCGAGTGCGGCGTACGACTGCTTCACCGGCCACTGGTCCTTGGGCTTCAGGTCGAGCAGCACTTCCATGTAGTTGACGTCGGCTGTCTCGCCCTTCTCGGCGCGGCCAATGGTGGCCAGCACGGCGTTGACCTGCGGGTACTTCTTGCGCAGGCTGGCATCCATCACGTTGGCGACGCGGATCGACTCGTCGAGTGACGTGGACGGGATGCCGACAACGCGGAACATGATCGCGTCCTCTTGCAGCGTGGGCATGAACTCCTTGCCCAGGAAAGGGAACAGAGACAGCGATCCCAGCAGCAGCGCCACGGCCGCGCCGACCACGATCTTCTTGCGGTCCAGCGCCCAATCCAGCGCCGGCAGGTAGGCCTTCTTGGCCCCCCTTACGAGCCAGGTGTCCTTCTCTTCCTTGGGCTTCAGGATCAATGCCGCCAGCACCGGCACCAGCGTCAGTGACAGCAGCAACGAGCCCGCCATTGCAAAGGTGATGGTCAGCGCCATCGGCTTGAACAGCTTTCCTTCCAGCCCCGTGAGCGAGAACAACGGCAGGAACACCACGATGATGATCAGGATCGCGAACGCGATCGGGTTGGCCACCTCGCGCGCCGCTTCCAGCACGATGTGCGTGCGGTTGATGGGCCGGCCTTCCTGCCGATTTTCACGCGCGTGCGACAGCAGGCGGAACGCGTTCTCGACCATCACCACCGCGCCGTCAACCATCATTCCGATGCCGATGGCAAGGCCTGCCAGCGACATCAAATTGGCCGACATGCCCACCCGCTGCATGCAGATGAACGCGAACAGCATCGCCAGCGGCAGGGTCACGATCACCACGATGGCCGAGCGGAATTCACCGAGAAACAGAAACAAGATCACCGCGACCAGGATCGATCCTTCGATCAATGCGTTGGTCGAGGTCTTCAGCGCCTTGTCGACGATCTCGGTGCGGTCGTAGACGGCGGTGAGCTTGATGCCCTTGGGCAGCGCGGCCTGCGCGATCGCCAGTTTGGCCTTGACCGCCGCCACGACAGTCGCCGCGTTTTCGTTGATGCGCGCCAGCGCAATGCCGAGCACCGTCTCCTGCCCGTTGCGCGTGACGGCGCCGAAGCGCACCGCCGGAGCTTCCTTCACATCGGCGACGTCGCGCACGTAGACCGGTGAGCCGTTGCGCTCGGCCACCACGATGGTGCCAATGTCGGCCGCGTTGTTGACCAGGCCCAGGCCGCGCACCAGGTACTGCTCGACGCCGATGTTCAGGTACTGCCCGCCGACCTGCTTGTTGTTGGCCGCCAGCCGTTCCATCACGTCCTTGAACGACAGGCCGTACTTCACCAGTCGGCGCGGGTCGATCTGCACCTGAAACTGCTTCTCGTGGCCGCCCCAAGTCGTCACGTCGTCCACGCCCGGCGCGGTGCGCAGGATCAGCCGCACAGTCCAGTCCTGCAGGGTGCGCAGATCCATCGCGCTGAGCTTCTTGTCGGCGTCTTCGATCGTGTACCAGAAGACCTGGCCCAGACCCGAGCTGTTGGGGCCCAGTTCGGGTTCGCCATAGCCTTGCGGCAGACGGCCCTTGACCTCTTGCAGCTTCTCGCCCACCAGCCGGCGCGCGAAGTAAATGTCGACGTCGTCGCTGAAGTACACGCCGACATACGACAGGCCGAACAGCGACACAGAGCGCACCACTTCGACGTTAGCCAGGCCGGCCATCGCCGCCTCGATGGGCACCGTGAGCAGGCGCTCGATGTCCTCGGCCGCGACGCCCGGCGATTCGGTATAGATGTTCACCTGCGCCGGCGTGACATCGGGAAAGGCATCCACCGGCACCTGCCGGTAGGCCATGACGCCCAGTCCGACGAGTACGGCAAAGGCCACCAGCACCAGCACCTTGTAGCGCAGGCTGGCATCAACGAGTGCATTGAGCATGATGGGTGCGTCCTCTCAATGCCCGTGGCCAAGCTGCGACTTCAGCTTGCGTGCCTTCAGCGCATACGCGCCTGCGGTCACCACCTCGTCGCCGGCCTTCACGCCCGACTTCAGCACCGTGCGCCCTCCGATGCGTTCACCCGTTTCGACCTCGCGCGCTTCGTAGGCTCCTTGTTCGAAGACGAAGATGCTCGTCTTGCCGTCCAGCAGCACGATGGCCGCGTCGGGCAGCGAGATGGCTTCGCGCTTCTCGCCCACCGCTTCAATGGTGGCGGTGGCGAACATCTCGGGTTTGAGCCGGCCATCGGCATTGGGCACTTCGATGCGTGCGGCCACCGTGCGTGTCTCCTTGTCGAGCATGGCGCCGATGTGGCCGACCTTGCCAGTGAAGGTCTGGCCCGGATACGCCGGCACGGTGACTTTCGCGTTTGCGCCCACGCGCACCTTTGCCAGTGCAGCTTCGGGCAGCGCAGCCTGAATCCAGACGCGGCTCAGGTCGGCGACGGTGAACATAGGCTCACTCGGCGTGGCCAGTTCACCCAGCGTCACCTTCTTCTCGATGACGATGCCTGCGAACGGCGCCGTGACCGCAAAGCCGGACATGCCGCTGCCCGTGGCGCCTGGCGCTCCGCCCAGCAGGCGCAAGCGGTCTGCCGCGGCCCGCAGCGCGGCTGCAGCCTTGTCGCGATCAGCCTGCGCGCGCAGGAAATCCTTGCGCGGGATGATCTCTTCGGCGTTCAGTCCCTCGGCGCGCTTGAAGTCGGCCTCCGCGATGCGCAACTCGGCCTGCGCCTGGGTCCACGCGGCGTGGGTTTCGCCGACCTCGACGCTGTCCAGCGTGGCCAGAATCTGCCCTGCGCGCACCTTGTCGCCCAGCTTGGCGGGCGCCGAGAGGACGCGACCTTCGATGCGCGGCGACACCCGCGCCAGGCGGTCCTGGTCGGGGTAGATCGTGGCGGTGACGACGACGGTCTCTCCCAGCGCCTGGGTTTTGACCGCTTCGACTTTGACGCCTGCGCGCTCGGCCTCTTCGCTGGTCAGCGTCAACTCGGTGGCTTCTTCTGCGTGCTCACCTTTCTTTGCGCCCTCCTTTGCGCCGGTCTTCTCGCCAGCATGAGCGGCGTGTTTATCTCCCTCGCCGGCATGCTCGTCCTTGGCGCCGCCTTTGCCGCAGGCCGCTGCGGTCAACGCCAGGGCCACGGTCAGCGCGATCGTGGCCAGGCGAGGCCGGAAGTTTTGATCAGGCGTGCTCATCGTGCAGTTCCTTCTTGCGACCAGCCGGCCGCGTTTTCGACTTCGATTCGGGTGGCGTGGTACTCGGCCAGCGCGTCGCCCAGCTCACGCTCGGCGTCAAGCGTCTGGCGGTTGATGACCAACTGCTCCAGCAGGCCAATCTGGCCCGCCTGGCGCGACTTGGCCGCCAGTTGACGGTTGTCGACTGAGGCCGGCAACAAGGTGCGCTGAAGGCGCTGCACACGTTCGCGCTGGCTGCCCAGGCGGCTCCACAAGCGCCTGACCTGGGCCTCCTGGTCGCGGATGACCACCGCGCGCTCGACTTCCGACGTCGTCACGTCGCTGAGGGCCTGGCCGATGCCCGCCTCGTTGCGCTTGAAGAGCGGCAGCGGCATCGACAGGGTCAGCATCGTGATGCGGTCGCGTGCGGTGCCCGGCCCCTCGCGGCCGACATTGACCCCGACGGTCAAGTCGGGCAGGCGGCTGGCTCGCTCCACCCCCAGCCGGGCGCGTGCTGCGGCCTCGCGGGCGGACAGCGCACGCAGCCGCGGCAGGGCTTGCGCGGCGGTGACGAGTTGGTCCAGGCTGTAGGGCAGGGCTGAGCCCAGCTCGGTGGTCAGTTCACCGGCAACCGCCGGCACGGCCGAGGGCGGCAACTGCAGGGCAGCGGCAAGTTCACTGCGCGCGTCCAGCCACTGCTCGCGCGCGACGGCCAGCGCATTGCGTGCGCGCTCGGCCTCAACCAGCGCCACGTTGGCGTCGAGCCGGGTGTCCTCGCCGGCCGTGCGCCGCTTGTCGATGGCCTGGGCCGTGCTGTCGAAGAGGTCCACCGACCGTTGTTCGATCGCGATGCGGCGCTGAATGGCGAGCACGGCGTGAAAGCGCAGGGCAGCGTCGCTGCGCGCCTGACGCCGCGCGTCTTCGATCTCGGCACGCAGCGCATCCAGCGCGGCGGCCGCGGCTTCACGGCGCCGGGCCTGTTGGCCACCGATCTCGATGGGCTGAGCAATGCCGACAAACCAGCCGTTGCTGCGCTCGTCGGGCGGCGGCGTGACGCGGGTCTGCGTCCTGCTGCGCTCGACGCTCAGCTCGGGGTTGTTGGCCAGCAGCGACGAGGCCTGCTGCCGAGCGCCTTCGGCGGCGGCCAGCTGGGCTTCGCGCAGCTTCACGGCGGGGCTGGCCAATTCGGCCTGTCGCAGCGCCTCGGCGAGTGTCAGTGCAGGAGGTGAGGCCGGCAGCTGTGCGCCGGCAAGGCCATGGGCAGCGGCCAACAGGCAAGCCAGGCAAGCTGCCGCCAGAACGGGAAATCGCATCGAATCATCCTTCTTGTCTCACGACAGAAGCGATTCGACGGCGGGGTACGGGGAACTCAGGCCAGAAGCAGGGCGCCTGTCACGACCGCGCCGCCGAATCGCACGGCAGGCGTGGGCGCAGTTCTGTCTGGACGTTCGGGGCCGCAAGGAATGTAGGAGTCGAATCTTGCACCGTAGGCAAAGCGCGGCGGCTCGGCGCTGGTGATGGCGATATTCGCTTTTGCGCTGGGCACAAGCTGCGCAGCGCTGAGTTGGCACACGCCGCAATCACTGTCTGCGCCAAGCGACGATGGCGCCTTGCTTTCTTTGGATTCACCGTCCTGAGCGGTGCGGTGCTGATGCTCGTGGTGGCCGAAGTGCTTTCTCGCCTCGCCCGTCTCGTGCCCGCAATAGCCCGTCGCCGCCGCCCAGGCGAACTGGACGGGCAGGATCAGCAAGAGGACGAGAAAAAGGAATCTACGCACCAAACAGATTCTAGCGACAGCAAGACAGCCCCCACAGCCTTCCGGCTGGGGGGTGCAGTCAGTCACGCTGCTTCGCGCAGTTCTTCGGCATCGACTTTGGCCGTGCCGGCCTCGTCCTTGTCGCGGTCGAGCTGCCTCAGCGGCTCGCGCTGCCGGGTCAGCAACGCCAGCAACCGGCCCTCGTCCTCGAACGGGCGTTCGAGTTCGAGCCGGATGTCGTCCAGCCGCTTGCGCCGGACCTCCAACTGGGCGTTGCGTTGTCGATCATGATGGTCGCTGACACAGCAGCGGCAGCGCGGTGTGGATGTGCGGCTTCATGAGGCGTTTGACCGTCAGTGCGCATGCTTATGTGCTGGTGCAGGGAACTGATGGACAGAGCCGGTGCAGATGACCGTGGGCACGCTTGAGGCGTTTCGCGACAGCGTCATGCGAAACATGGAGGTCAATAACCATGTCCTATCCTGGTGGAGAGGATATCGGGCAATGAATTGTCAAGCCTGACATCAAAACGCCGCACCTGACCTCCTACGGCTGCACCCAGACGCGACGACGATCCAGCTCAACGCACGGTGAACCGCACCGTGATCGCCTTGGCGGCCGGGGTCACCAGCGCGGCGACCACCTTGGCCCCTTTGGTCAGCTTGAGGCCCTTGGCTTCAAGCTTGTCGCCCGCGACCACCAGATCAGCCTCCGACTTTTCGGCGCCGTTCAGCACCGTCAGCTTGCCCTTCAGGCCGGTGGGGGCCATCGGCTTGCCATGGTCCTCGACGTAAATGACGGCGCCATCGGGCGAACCCACCAATTCGAACGACAGGTCGCTTGAGGTTGCCACCACGCCGCCGTGCTTGGCCGGGCCGCCGCCATGGGCAAATGCCGCATTGAACGACAGCGCCGACAAGCCCAGCACGATCACGGTCAACAGTTTCTTCGTCATCACTTCGATCTCCTTCAAGGGTGCGGCGCACTGGGACAGGCGGCGCCGCCGGGCCTGATTTATCAACTCGACATGCAACTCAATAGGCTTCCTGGGTGCCGGGGGAACCTTGCGGTGGCTCGGGCTCCGGTTGGGTCAATCGCTTCGTTGCTTTCTCGCCGAAGAGCCAGAAGAGCACTGGCGTGAGCAAGGTGTCGAGCAGCGTCGAACTGACCAGCCCGCCGAAGATGACCACCGCCACCGGGTGCAGGATTTCCTTGCCCGGCGCGTCGGCCGCCAGCAGCAGCGGGGTCAGCGCCAAGGCCGCCACCAGCGCCGTCATCAAGACGGGCGTGAGGCGTTCCAGCGAACCGCGCACGATCATGGCCTGGCTGAAGCTTTCGCCCTCGAACCTGCACAGGTTGATGTAGTGGCTGATCTTCAGGATGCCATTGCGCGTGGCGATGCCGGCCAGCGTGATGAAACCCACCATCGACGCGACCGACAGGCTCACGCCGGCGATCCACATTGCCGCTACCGAGCCGATCAGCGCCAGCGGAATGTTGGCCATGATGATCCCGGCCAGCACCACCGACTGGTAACGCGAGTACAGCACCAGGAACATCATCGCCAGCGACACCAGCGACAAGCCCGCAATCAGTCGCGTCGCCTGCTCCTGGGCCTGGAACTG
>JAYSVE010000060.1:0-5487 GCA_043718725.1 Methylibium sp. | reverse complement strand
CATAAAAACCACACGGAGACACACAACATGGCCCTGGTCGAAGTGAAGGTTCCGGACATCGGCGACTTCAAGGAAGTGGAAGTGATTGAGCTGCTGGTGAAGGCCGGCGACACCATAGCTGCCGAGCAAAGTTTGCTGACAGTGGAAAGTGACAAAGCGTCGATGGAAATACCGTCTTCGCATGCCGGCGTGGTGCGCGAACTGCGCGTGAAGCTGGGCGACAAGGTGGCTGAAGGTACGCTGGTGTTGCTGCTGGAAGTGGCGGGGGCTGAGGCTGCAGCGACGCCTGCGCTGGCACCGGCCGCTGCGCCTGCAAATGCGCCTGCAACCACGCCGGCTGCCGCAGCAGCAGCCGCTGCGCCGGCCCTGGCAGCAGCATCTGAAGCGGTAACAGTTGTGGTGCCCGACATCGGCGACTTTGACGAGGTGGCGGTGATCGAGGTGTTCATCAAAGCCGGTGACACGATCAAGGTCGAACAAAGCCTGATCACCGTCGAGAGCGACAAGGCGTCGATGGAAATCCCGTCCTCGCACGCGGGCGTGGTGCAGGCGGTGCGGGTCAAGGTCGGCGACAAGGTGGCCAAGGGGTCGCTGGTGGCCGTTGTGCTCGCGTCGGGCGCGGCACCGGCCGGCGCTGTCGCGATGCCGGCGGCGTCTGCCGCGCCGGTTGCCGCGGCGGCGACGCCAGCCGCGTCGGCCGCGGCCGTTGGCGCGACGGCGATCGAGAGCGCGGCACCGACCACGGCGCCGTCCGTCCACGCGTCGACCGCCGTGCCAGGCGCCTTGCCCCACGCCTCGCCGACCATTCGCAAGCTGGCTCGCGAACTGGGTGTCCCGCTGGCCGAGGTCAAGGGCAGTGGTCCGAAAGGCCGCATCACGCAGGACGATGTTCAGGGCTTCGTCAAGCTCGTCATGGCCGGCGGGGTTCAGACCCGGGCCCAGGCGGCCAGGGCGCCGGCCGTCGCCGCGACGGGTGGCGTTGGCTTTCCCGGCCTGCTGGCCTGGCCGCAGGTCGACTTCGCCAAGTTCGGCCCGGTCGAGCGCCGGGACCTTTCGCGCATCAAGAAGATCAGCGGCGCCAACCTGCACCGCAACTGGGTGCTGATCCCGCACGTCACCAACCACGACGATGCCGACATCACCGACCTCGAAGCCTTCCGCGTCCAGACCAACAAGGAAAACGAAAAGTCCGGCGTCAAGATCACCATGCTGGCCTTCCTGATCAAGGCGAGCGTGGCGGCGCTGAAGAAGTTTCCCGAGTTCAACGCCTCGCTCGATGGCGAGCAGATCGTGCTCAAGCAGTACTTTCACATCGGCTTCGCGGCCGATACGCCCAACGGACTGATGGTCCCGGTGATCCGGGACGCCGACAAAAAGGGCGTGATGCAGATCTCGCAGGAGATGAGCGCCCTGGCGCAGAAGGCGCGCGACGGCAAGCTGGGCCCGGCGGAAATGAGCGGCGGGTGTTTCTCGATCTCGTCGCTGGGCGGCATCGGCGGGCGTTACTTCACACCCATCATCAATGCGCCCGAGGTGGCGATTTTGGGGGTGTGCAAGAGCAGCACCGAGCCGGTGTGGGACGGCGGGGCGTTCCAGCCGCGCCTGATGCTGCCGCTGAGCCTGGCCTGGGACCACCGCGTGATCGACGGCGCCGCGGCGGCGCGTTTCAACGCCTACCTCGGCCAGATCCTCGCCGACTTCCGCCGCGTGTTGTTGTGACCACCGTCGTGGTGGTGCGCAAAGCCGGCACGGTGGCGATCGCCTCCGACAGCCTGGTGACCTTCGGCGACACCCGGCTGGCGCACGGCTACGAGGCCAACGAGAAGCTGTTCAAGGTGGGCGATTCCTGGGTGGGGATGTCGGGCACGACCGCCCACTTTCCGGTCGTTCGAAAGGCCTTGGCGGCCTTGCCTGCCGACGAGTTGAAGCTGCATTCGCGCGACCAAGTGTTCGACACGTTCCTGAAGCTGCACCCCAAGCTGAAGGAGACCTACTTCCTCAACACCAAGGAAGAAGACGCCGACCCGTACGAGAGCATGCAGTTCACCGCCCTGATCGCCAACCCGGCCGGCATCTTCGGCGTCTATTCGTACCGCGAGGTGTTCGAGTTCGACCGCTTCTGGGGCATTGGCACCGGGCGCGCGTTTGCGCTGGGGGCGATGCATGCGTCGTTCGATCGGGTCAAGACGGCGCGCGAACTGGCTGAAGTCGGCGTGCGCGCCGGCTGTGAATTCGACAAGAACTCGGGTGGGCCGATCCGCGCCCACACCATCAAACTGAAAGGCTGACGATGGCGCTCATCGACATCAAGGTCCCCGATATCGGCGACTTCAAGGACGTGGCGGTGATCGAGCTGCTGGTCAAGGCCGGCGACACGATCAAGGTGGAGCAAAGCCTCGTCACGGTGGAGAGCGACAAGGCGTCGATGGAGATTCCTGCGTCACACGCGGGTGTGGTGAAGGAGATCAAGCTGAAGATCGGTGACACGGTCAATGAGGGAAGCGTGATCTTGGCGCTGGATGTCGCGGGTGCGGCCGCCGCCACCAGCGCGCCTGGCGCGGCGTCGCCGGCGAAACCGGCCGCATCTTCGGCGGCTCCGGCTCCGGCTCCGACGCCGACGCCTTCCGCCGCTCCGATGGCGCCAAGCGACGCGGGCGGCGCCGATCTCGAATGCGACCTGCTCGTCCTGGGCGCCGGCCCGGGCGGCTACTCGGCCGCCTTTCGTGCCGCCGACCTGGGGATGAGGGTGGTGCTCGTCGAGCGCTTTGCGACCCTGGGTGGCGTGTGCCTGAACGTCGGCTGCATCCCGTCCAAGGCGCTGCTGCATGTGGCCGCCGTGATGGACGAGGTCAAGCATTTCGGCGCGATGGGCGTCATGTTCGCGCCGCCGACGGTTGATCTGGCCAAGCTCAAGACCCACAAGGAAAAGGTCGTCGGCAAGCTCACCGGCGGATTGGCGGCGATGGCCAAGATGCGCAAGGTGACGGTGGTGCACGGAACGGGCGAATTCGTCGACCCGTACCACCTGAGCGTGGCCCTGGCCGGATCTGGAAAAGAAGGCGGCAGGCAAACGATCAAGTTCAAGCAGGCCATCATCGCCGCCGGCTCCGAAGCCGTGAAGCTGCCGTTCCTGCCCAGGGACGACCCCCGGGTGGTCACCTCCACCGGCGCGCTGGAGTTGCGCCAGAGCCCCAAACGCATGTTGATCGTCGGCGGCGGCATCATCGGCCTGGAGATGGGCACGGTTTACTCCACGCTGGGGGCCAGGCTCGATGTGGTCGAGATGCTCGACGGCCTGATGCAAGGCGCCGACCGCGACCTGGTGAAGGTGTGGCAAAAGATGAATGCGCCGCGCTTCGACAACATCATGCTCAAGACCAAGACGGTCGGCGGCGAGGCCACGAATGACGGCATCCTGATGCGGTTTGAAGGCGAGGGCGCGCCCAAGGAGCCGCAGGTGTACGACATGGTGCTGCAGGCCGTCGGCCGCGTGCCCAACGGCAAACGCATCGGCGCCGACAAGGCGGGGGTGGCCGTCAGCGACCGCGGCTTCATCGCGGTGGACATGCAGATGCGCACCAACGTGCCGCACATCTTTGCCATCGGCGACATCGTCGGCCAGCCGATGCTGGCGCATAAGGCGGTGCACGAGGCCCATGTCGCGGCCGAGGTCGCGGCCGGCGACACCAAGGCGGCGTTCGACGCCCGCGTGATCCCCAGCGTGGCCTACACCGACCCGGAAGTGGCCTGGGTCGGCATCACCGAAGACGACGCCCGGGCCCAGGGCGTCAAGGTTCGCCGCGGCCTGTTCCCGTGGAATGCGTCCGGCCGGGCAATTGCCAATGGCCGCGACGAAGGTTTCACGAAGCTGCTGTTCAGCGAAGAGACGCACGCGATCGTCGGCGGCGGCATCGTCGGCACCCACGCGGGCGACATGATCGGCGAGATCGCGCTGGCCATCGAGATGGGCGCCGACGCGGTCGACATCGGCAAGACCATCCACCCGCACCCGACCCTGGGGGAAAGCATTGGCCTCGCGGCGGAGGCGTTCGAAGGCGTGTGCACCGACCTGCCGCCGGTCAGGCGTTAAAGCCCGGAAGGAGCCGCTTCAGCGGGCGTGCGTGACGCCGCCGTCGACCACCAGGGTCGAGCCGACCACATAGTCGCCGGCGCGCGAGGCCAGGTAGATCGCGGCGCCCGCCATGTCGTCGTCGCGCCCGATGCGCCCGGCGGGAATGCGCAGCGAGACTTCATCGCCATGGTCGCGCGCGTCGCGGTTCATCTTGGACGCGAAAGCGCCGGGGGCGATGGCCGTGACGACGATGTTGTCCTTGATCAGGCGCAAGGCCATGCTCCGCGTCAACTGGATCAGGCCGGCCTTGCTGGCCGCGTACGAATAGGTTTCCAGCGGGTTCACCGAAATGCCGTCGATCGACGCGATGTTGATCACCTTGGCCGGCTGCGTCTGGGCGGCCTTGCGCAACAGCGGGGCCAGGGTCTGGGTCAGGAAGAACGGCGCCTTCAGGTTCAGGTCCAGCACCTTGTCCCAACCCTTCTCGGGGAACTCGTCGAACGCCTCGCCCCAGGCGGCGCCAGCGTTGTTGACCAGGATGTCCAGCCGGTCTTCATGTCGCGCATAAGCCTGAGCCAGCGCCTGCGCGCCCTCGACGGTCGAGACATCGGCGGGCAACGAAACGCAATGGCCCGCGGCACCCAACTCGGCAGCCGCCGCGTCGCAGGACTGGGCCTTGCGCGACGAGATGTAGACCCGCGCGCCGTGGGCCAGAAAGCCCGCCGCAATCATGCGGCCGATGCCGCGCGATCCACCCGTGATCAGCGCGGTGCGGCCCTGCAGGGAAAAGAGTTTGTTCATCGATTGGTCTCCAGCGAATGGGGTGGGCACCGGGCCCGGTCAGCCGATGTCATGGCAATGAATCGTGAAGTGGCCCTTGCGCAGGTCCTCGAAATAGCACTGCAAGGTCTCGCGCACGGTCCGAAATGCCAGTGCCTCCCAGGGTATCTGGTCTTCGCGAAACAGTTTGGCTTCGATGGTTTCGGTGCCGGGATTGAACTCGGTGTCGAGCAGGCGCGCCCGGTAGTACAGGTGCAACTGCCCGACCCGCACCACGTTCAACACGCTGAAAAGCCCTTGCAGCTCGAAATGCGCCCCGGCCTCCTCGACGGTTTCACGCGCCGCCCCTTGCGCGGTGGTTTCGCCCATCTCCATGAAGCCGGCCGGCAGCGTCCAGAACCCGTGGCGCGGCTCGATGTTGCGGCGGCACAGCAGCACCTGCTCGCCCCATGCCGGCACCGTGCCGACGACATTGATCGGGTTCTCGTAGTGGATGGTGGCACACAGCGTACAGGTGGCGCGCTCGCGGTTGTCGTCGGCTGGCACGCTGTAGACCGCGGCGCCTCCGCAAACCTTGCAATGCTTGATGCCGCGGGGATGGAACATCGAATCGAGTTTACCCACATGGCATCATC
>JAYSVE010000590.1:0-1567 GCA_043718725.1 Methylibium sp. | reverse complement strand
TGGCAAGCCTGTTGGCGCTGTACGTCCAGGCCCTGCGGGAAAGCGACGCTCGCAAGAGCCCCGAAGCCCGGCAATTCGAGCAGGCGCCGGAGGACTGGCTGGCGCATGAACACACGGTCTCGCAATTCCGCCGGGCACTGGACGGCGGCAGTCTCTCGGCGGTGGGCTTGGCCAACACCCATCCCGGGCTGGTGTTGTATACGCTGAAAAGCGGTGAAAAGGCCAGCACAACGGTGCCTGGCTGCACGGCGCAAGGCTGCGCCGGCACCGCGCTTGATCGACTCGGCGACAAGAGTGCCGAGGCCGGTTTTGCGCTGGTCAGCGTCAATGTCGACCCGCGTACTGGCAGCCGCCGCGTGCTGGACTTTGCCGACAAGCTGCTGTCGCCCTTGCTGCTGCTGGGCACACTCGTCGCGGCGCTGTTCCTGGGGACCAAGCTGCAGAGCGGCCTGGGGGGGGCCGCGTCCAAATTGTCGGCGCGGCCGCAGACGCAATTTGCCGATGTCATCGGCAGCGACGAAGCCAAGGCCGGGTTGAACCGGGTCAAGGCATTCATGCACGACCCGACGCAATACGCGAGGCTTGGCGCGTCGGCCCCGCGAGGCGTGCTGCTGGTGGGCCCACCCGGCACCGGCAAGACCTTGCTCGCCAAGGCCTTGGCGGGCGAGAGCAAAGCCAACTTCATCGCCGTCGACGGCTCCTACTTCACCGCCATGTTCTATGGCGCAGGCGTCAGCAAGGTCAAGGAGCTGTTCAAGCTTGCGCGCAAGAACGCACCCTGCGTGCTGTTTATCGACGAGGTCGACGGCATCGGCAAACGCAGCCAGGGTGGCCAGGGCGGGGGTGCAGAGTCAGAGCTGAACCGCATCATCAACCGCGTGCTGGTCGAGATGGACGGCTTCGAAAGCCTGGACAACGTGGTCGTCGTGGCCGCCACCAACCACGAGGACAACGTCGATGCGGCGATGCGCCGGCCCGGACGCTTCGACCTGCTGGTGCGCCTGGCTCTGCCGACCTTGCCGGACCGCCAGCGGCTGTTCGATCTCTACATCGGCAAGCTGTTGCACGACGGCACGGCCGACACCGCGGCGCTGGCGCGCATGACTGCGGGCCTGACGCCAGCCGACATCGCCAACACCGTCAACAAGGCCGCATCCAGCGCTGCCGAAGCCGGTGCGCAGACCGTGTCGTACGAGCACTTTCTGCGCGCCATCGAGACCCACCAGCTCGGTGGCGAGGTGTCAACCGTCAAGGAGTTGCTCAGCCAGAGCACGCGCGAGCGACTGGCCTACCACGAGGCTGGCCATGCGCTGGTAGGCCACTGGCTGCAACTCGGGGCCGTGGAGCGGGTGACCATCGAGCCCCGCGGCCAGGCCCTGGGCGTGACTTACATCAGCCGCGGCACCGAAGACCCGCTGTACGCGCAGGCAGAACTCAGCAACCGCCTGGCGATGATGCTGGGTGGGCGCGAGGCCGAATTGCTGGTGAAGGGCAGCGTTTCCAGCGGCGCCTCGGACGACTTGAAGCGCGCCTCGGAACTGGCCATCAACATGGTCGGCTCGCTGGG
>JAYSVE010000589.1:0-1567 GCA_043718725.1 Methylibium sp. | reverse complement strand
TCCGTCAGGCTCTGGTGGATGTGCCCGCTGCAGCCTGGGTACTGCTGGCTCCACTTGGCCATGAAGCTGGGCATGATGCCGAAGCGCTGGCCGATTTCCTTCGTCCCGGTCTTGAACAGAATTGCGCGATCGGCCTGCTCCAGCGCTTCGCTGAAGGCGATGGCCGCTTCATAGGTGCCGGGCCCGGTTTCGGTGTGCAGGCCTTCGATCGGCACGCGAAACGCCGCCATGTCGTCCATCAGCGCGTTGAAGAATTCGCGGTTCGCGTTCATGCGCAACACCGAGTAGCCGAACATGCCCGGCGTCAGGTTGGTCGGCGCCACGCCCTTCTTGGCGGCCCAACTTTGCGGGGTTTCAAGAAAGTTGAACCACTCGAACTCCATGCCCGCCATCACCGTGAAGCCCATCCTGGCGGCCCGCGCCAGCACGCGCTTCAAGGTCTGCCTCGGGCAGGCACCGAACGGGCTGGCGTCGGCGTTGACGAACTCCCCCAGGAAGAACGGCACGCCGCCGTCCCAGGGCACGTGGCGCGCGGTGTCCAGGTCGAGCCGCGCCAGCGCGTCGGGGAAGCCGTGTTGCCAACCGGTCAGCGTGGTGTTGTCGTAGGTCGCGTCCTGCGAGTCCCAGCCGAACACCACGTCGCAAAAGCCGAAGCCACCGCCCGGCGCCGGCTCGGCCGCGGCCAGGAACTTGTCTCGGGACAAGACCTTGCCGCGCAGCACGCCGTCGATGTCGCTGCACGCCACCTTGACCTTGGCGGCGTTCGATTCGCGCACCGCCCTGGCCGCGGGATGCTCTTTTTGCCTCGATGCCACGGCTGCCTCCTGGATGGTTTTGTGCCCGCCGAGTTTGGCGCAATTCACGGCCGGCCGGTGCGGATTCGCCGCCCTGCCCGGCGTTTGGCCGGCAAGGAGCGAGCGCCATAATCAACCGGGCCCGGCCCGCACCCCACCCACCGCAAGGTCCCTTTGATTCACCTGCTGAACCTTCTTGCCGCGATTGCCTTGCTGGTCTGGGGCACCCACATCGTGCGCACCGACATGCTGCGGGTCTTCGGCGAAAGCCTGCGCGGGGTGCTGGCCAGGAGCTTCCGAAACCGCGCCGCGGCCATGCTCGCCGGCTTGGGGGTCACGAGCATCGTCCAGTCGAGCACGGCCACCTGCCTGATCGTGGCCAGCTTCGTCGGCAAGGGGCTGGTGGCCACCGGCGCCGCCCTGGCGGTGATGCTCGGCGCCGATGTCGGCACGAGCCTGATGGCGGTGGTGTTTTCGTTCGACCTGTCCTGGCTGTCGCCGCTGCTGATCTTCGTCGGCGTGATGCTGTTCATTTCGCGCCAGAACAGCGCCGTCGGCCGCGTCGGCCGGGTGTTGATCGGTCTCGGCCTGATCACGCTGGCCTTGCAGTTGATTGTCGAGGCCACCAAGCCGCTGACCGAATCGGCGGCCGTGCGCGCACTGTTGGTGGCGCTGCCCAACGAGGTGCTGCTCGACATCGTCGTGGGCGCGGCGCTCACGGTGCTGTCGTACTCCAGCCTGGCCATCGTCCTGCTCACGGCCACCCTGGCCGC
>JAYSVE010000588.1:0-1568 GCA_043718725.1 Methylibium sp. | reverse complement strand
GCAACCCGATGATTGTGTGGATGGCCGATCTGATCGAAGCCTACATGCGGCTGCGCCGTGGCGAAGACGCCTCGGCGCTGATCGAGGCGTGCTTCACCCTGGGCCGCAGACATGGCTACCGGCATTTCATGTTCTGGCCACGGCACGCGGTGGCGCGGGTCTGCCTCGAAGCGCTGGTGCGCGGAATCCATGTTGACGATGCGATCGAGTTGATCGCCGGAGGGCAGTTGCCCGCACCACCCGAAGCAGCCGATGTGGAGCGCTGGCCCTGGCCGCTGAAGATATTGACGCTGGGCCGGTTCTCGATCCTGGTGAACGGCACGCCGCTGCACTTCGAGGGCAAGGTGCAGCATGGCCCGCTGAACCTGCTGAAGGCCTTGATCGCGCTGGGCGGCCACGACGTGGCCGAGCACAAGCTGATCGACGCGCTGTGGCCGGCCGCCGACGGTGGCGCCGGTGAGCAGTCGCTGGCCACCACGCTGTCGCGCCTGCGCAAGTTGATCGGCGCCCACGCCATCCAGCGGCAGGACGGGCACCTGAGCCTGGAGCCCACGCTGTGTTGGGTGGATGTTTGGGCGCTGGAACGAGCGCTCAACGGCAACCCAAAGGCCACGTCGCCCGATGCACTGGGCGCGAAGCTTCGGCACCTGTACCTCGGCCACTTTCTGCAAGACGACGATGCGCCATGGGCACTGCGCCTGCGCGAACGGCTGCACGTGAGTGTGGTGGCCAGGCTCAACCAAAACGCGCAGGCGGCGCTGATTCAAGGCGAGGTCGAACTTGCCACGCGGCTGTACGAGCTGGGGCTGCAAGTGGACGACCTGGTCGAAGACTTCTACGCCGGGCTGATCCGCTGCCACACGCACCGCGGGCAGGCCAGCCATGCGGTGACGACCTACCGCCAGTGCCAAAGGGTGCTGGCCAAGCGACTGGGCGTGATGCCGTCGGACAAGACGACGCGGCTGTACCTGGCGGCGATCGAGGGCCGGACGGCGGGGCCAAGGAGTTGACCCAAACGTGACCTTGTCTTTGCTCTCGATCACGCCTCGTGCTTGCGCAATGTGATGACGGCGCAGGCAGCGCAGGTGGTAATCGCCCAAATCGTTTCCTTGCCCATCGATGTCGACCGCCATGCTGTGCCTCCCGGTGAACTGTTGGCACTGGCATTGCGCTTTGGCCTGACCACCTATGACGCGGCCTGTCTTGAGCTTGCGCTGCGCCTTCAATTGCCGATAGCGACCTTGGACGCGCCGCTGCGCGATGCAGCCCTGGCCAGCGGAGTTGGCGTCGTTCAGGGGGCGGGCTGAAGGCAGGGCCGCCGGGCTGCCGGCGCCGCGGCGCGATGCGCGGCATCAAGCCCGCCGTGGAGCGGCAAGCTCCCCACCGCCCAGCGACTGCAGCGCCCGTTCCGGCAGTTCGCGCCACCCGATGATGTCGATGCCATCCCGAACATGGGGCGCGTCGCCGCCGTACACCACCACGGGCTCTTCGACCGGCACGCCTGGTGCGCGAACGGCGGCCAGCGTCAGGTAGCGGCGCAGGTTGTTCACCCAGTCGCCGGCCACGGT
>JAYSVE010000587.1:0-8791 GCA_043718725.1 Methylibium sp. | reverse complement strand
GTCGGCGGTGATCTTCAAGCAGATCCCGGGGCAGTTTTCCGATGCCTGCAACAAGGCCATCACCTTCGGCAAGCCGCGCCTGCTGCGCGACGACTGGCTGAAGGTGTTCGACCGCGCCGAGATCACCGAGAGCATTCGCCGCATCACCTGAGCCAGGGCGTACGCCGGATGAGCGAACGCATCCACGCCGAGTACTGGCTGGAGACCGGCGACGACCTGCGGCAGGCGGCCGAGGTGATCGCCGGCGAGCAGTCCAGCGGCACCTTCGTGGCGCTGGCCAACGAGACGCCCGAGCTCAAAGCCCGCTCGGGCGCGCGCATCGAGCGCTTGCAGGTGCTCGATGCAGCCACCCAACCCAGCCTGCCCGGCCACTACCAGCCCGGCAGCATTTTCAGCCGTTGCGCGCTGGCGCTGTCGTGGCCGATCGAGAACCTGGGCCCGTCGCTGCCCAACCTGCTGGCCACGATCGCCGGCAATCTGTTTGAGTTGCGCCAGTGTCCGGGCTGCGCATCACCGGCCTGCGGCTGCCGCCCGCGTTTGCCGCCGCCTGCCCCGGCCCGGCCCGGCCTTCGGTATTGTCGACACGCGCCGACTGGCGGGCGTGGCCACGGGGCCGTTGATCGGCACCATCGTCAAGCCCAGCGTCGGGTTGAGTCCCGAGCAGACGGCGGCCGAGGTGAAGAAGTTGGTCGACGGCGGCATCGACTTCATCAAGGACGACGAGCTGCAGGCCGATGGCCCGCACTGCCCGTTCGAGCAGCGTGTGCGCGCGGTGATGCGGGTGGTCAACGAGGGCGCGCAGCGCCACGGCAAGAAGGTCATGGTGGCGTTCAACCTCACCGGCGAGCTCGACGAGATGAAGCGCCGCCATGACCTGGTGCTGGCCGAAGGCGGCAGCTGCGTGATGGCCAGCCTGAACAGCATCGGCCTGGTCGGCCTGCGCGAACTGCGCCGCCACAGCGCGCTGCCCATCCATGGCCACCGCAACGGCTGGGGCGCCTTGAGCCGCAGCCCGGCGCTGGGCTGGGACTACGCGCCGTGGCAGCAGATCTGGCGCCTGGCCGGCGCGGACCATCTGCACGTCAACGGCCTGGCCAACAAGTTCAGCGAAGACGACGCCAGCGTCATCGCCGCCGCGTGGCGCCGCTGTGGCCAGACGCTCCATGTGCCGCGATGCCGGTGTTCAGCTCCGGGCCAGACCGGACTGGTGGCCGCCGCCACCCACGCCGCCCTGGGTTGCACTGACCTGATCTTCGCGGCGGGCGGCGGCATCTTCGGCCACCCGGGCGGTGTCGCCGCCGGGGTCACGGCGCTGCGCCAGGCCTGGGACGCGGTGGTGGCGGGCGTGCCGTTGGCAGAACACGCGCGCGAGCATGCCGAGCTGCGTGATGCGCTGGGCTTCTGGTGACGACACCCGCCCGGCCCCAACCCGCCGACGCCTGGCCCGACGGCCCGCTGCTGGCCTACGTGGGTGACGACTTCACCGGTTCCACCGACGCGATGGAGGCCTTCAGTGCCGCCGGCGTGCCCACGATTCTGTTCCTCGCGCCACCCGGCCCGCGGTGGGTCCAGCGCTTTGCCGGGCAGCGCTGCATCGGCCTGGCGAACACCGCGCGCGCCCAAAGCCCGCAGTGGATGGACGAGCACCTGCGGCCGCCTTCGAGCGCATGAAGGCGTTCGGCGCGCCGCTGCTGCAATACAAGCTGTGTTCGACCTTCGACTCGTCGCCCACGGTCGGCTCGATCGGCCGCGCGCTCGACATCGGCTGCGCCTTGCTGCCGGGCCGCTGGTCGCCGATGGTGGTGGGCGCACCGCGCCTGAAGCGCTACCAGGCCTTCGGCAACCTGTTCGCCGTGGTCGATGGGGTCGGCCACCGGCTCGATCGGCACCCGACCATGAGCCTGCCGGGCCGCCCCCAAGGCGAATACCGCAGTGCGCAGCACGGAGGTTGCCTGATGAGCCGCCATCCGGTGACGCCGATGGCCGAGGCCGACCTGCGACGTCATCTGGCGCTGCAGACGCGGCGCCGGATCGAACTGATCGCGCTGACCGAGTTGCAGGCCGGCGCCGGCGCCGCGCGGCGCGACGCGCTGGCCGGCGACGACAAGCCGGCGGTGCTGCTCGACGTGATCGACGAGGCCACGCTGGCCCAGGTGGGCGCGCTGGTCTGGCAGGGGCGTGGCGAGGGCCTGTTCAGCGCCTCATCGTCGGGCTTGCAGTACGCGCTGGCGGCGCACTGGCGCCAGCGCGGGTGGCTTCCGGCGCTGGCGTCGCTGCCGGTGGCCGACGCGGTCGATGCGATCGCGGTGCTCAGTGGGAGCTGCTCGCCGGTGACGGCCGGGCAGATCGCCCGGGCCCGCGCGCAGGGCTTTGACGTGCAGCGGCTGGACGTCGCGCGGGTGCTCGACAACGCGGCGGCGCCGGCCGAGGTGCTGCGCCTGGTGGCCGGCGCGACGGCGGCGCTGCGCAAGGGCCGCAGCCCCGTGGGGTTTTCGGCCGAGGGCCCGGACGACCCGGCGGTCATCGGCTTCGATGCCACCGCGGCCGCGCGCGGTTTGTCGCGCGGCGATGCCGCACAGCGCGTGAGCCAGGCGCTGGCCCAGGTGATGCGCGGCCTGCTCGACCACGTGCCGGCGCTGCGCCGCGTGGTGGTCGCCGGCGGCGACAGTTCGGGCGCGGTGGCGGGCGCGCTCGACATCGCCGCCTTGAGCATCGAGGCCGGCCTGGCACCCGGCGCACCGCTGTGCCGCGCCTGGTCGGAGGAATCGCGCCGCGATGGCCTGCGGATCGTGCTCAAGGGTGGGCAGGTCGGTGCGGCCGGCTTCTTTGGCGCGGTGCGCAGCGGGCGCGTCGCGTGATCCGGGCGCGTCGGCGCGCGGCTTGACGGGTGCGCTGCCAGGCCCGCGGCGTGGGTGCGTCCCGCCGATCAACGCCTGGCGCCGCCGCGCATCTGCCACAGCGGCTTCTTGCCCTTCAGATGGCGCTCGATGCCGTCATTGAGGCGCATGCGCAGGTCGACCACCGACTCGACGTGGCCGTAGATGCCGGGGAAGCGCAGGTCCAGCCACAACCACAGGGTGCATGCGCGCAGCGCCTGCTCCATGCGGTCCAGGCGGCTGTGCTCGTCCACCTCCTGCAGGAACCACGGCGAACCGGCCTTGCCGCCGATCGCGTGGGCATGGGTCCAGCCCAGGAACTCCTGCACCTGAGATTCGGTGCGCGTGTCGACCGGCGCTTGCGCATAGATGAAGCGTTCCTTGAGCGACAGCGTGGCGGCCGACTTGTCGAGCTGCTCGGCCAGCTCCAGCATCTGCTCCAGCTCGGCCACCTCGAAATGGGCGTTGTCCAGCTTGAGCTGCTCCATGAACACGTCCAGCACGTCACGCAGTTTCGTCTTGCCCAGGCGCTGCGAGATCGTGTCCACGTGCCAGCCGTTGGGCGCCACCGGCGCCTTGAAGTCGCGCGGCGCGCGCGGTGTCTTGGGCAGCAATTCCTTCAAGGTGCGCGCGGCCGTGGGCTCGGCCTCTTTGAGCACGCCGACGAAGCCCTCTTCATGCATGCCGTAGCGCCCGGCGCGGCCGGCGATCTGGTGGACTTCAGACACCGTCAAGGCGCGGTCCTCCTGGCCGTCGAACTTGACCATGGTGCTGAACAGCACCCGGCGTATCGGCAGGTTCAGTCCCATGCCGATGGCGTCTGTGGCGACCAGGATGTGCGAGGCACCGTGGGCAAAGCGTTCGGCCTTGCGGCGCCGCACCTCGGGTGGCAGCGCGCCGTAGATCACCGACACCGGGTGGCCGTTGGCGGCGATCTGGTCGCGCAGCATCAGCACCTCGCGCCGGCTGAACGCGACCACCGCGTCGCCATGCTTGAGCCCGGCGATCGGCACCGGTGCGGGCAGCAACTGCACATGCTGCTTGCGTTCGAAGTGGCGCACCTCGCAACGCTCGCCGCACAGCCGCAACAGGTTCTCCAGCGTCGCCACCGCGTAGGCCGAGCAGATGATGATCACCTCGTTGGCCGGCACCGCCACGATGGCCTGGGTCCAGGCCCAGCCGCGGCTGCTGTCGAAGATCATCTGGGCCTCGTCGATCACCGCCAGCTCGATCGGCTTGCTCGTGCCCACCATTTCGATCGTGCTGGAGACGACGCGCGCGCCCGGCGCCGGCACGTTTTCTTCGCCGGTGAGCAGCGAGCAGGCCACGCCGCGCGCCACCAGGCGGTCGCGGCCCTCCAGCGCCAGCAGGCGCAGGGGCGCGAGGTAGGCGCCGTCGTGCGCCTGCGCCAGGCGCTCAAACGCGGCGTGGGTCTTGCCGCTGTTGGGCGGGCCGACGAACAGCATCACGCTGCGTTGCAGGCGGCGGGCTTTGTCGAACGTGTCGGGGTAGCCCTGGAAGGCGAGCTCGCTGTTCAGCCCCTCCAGCGTGTCGAGTTCGGCGACCCGGTGCTCCCAGCGGTCCTGGGTGCGCGTGCACGCCGCTTGCAGCGCGGCCCAGGGCTGCGGTGTGGCGCATTCGGCCTGCAGGCGCGGCAACAGCGAGTCGAGATGGCGCGCGTTGTTCGACGCACTGCGCCGCACCAGGCTCTCCAGGTGCTCGGTCAGCGCCGCTTGATGCTCGAAGGCGGCCTGGGTCTTGAGTGCGCCCTGCAGCGCGGCCGGGTCGCCGGTGCGAAAGAAGTCCCACACGAGCCGCGCATCGATGGCGACCCGAAACGCCACCGGCACCGTCCACCCCGGTGGTGACAGGCGCAGTGTCTGCGTGACCAGCCGCTCCCAGCCGTTGCCGCGCCGCGTCACGCCCATCGCGTCGAGCGCGGTGCCGCGTTGCAGCATCAGCGCGCGCACCTCCCGGCCGTTGCCCAAGGCATCGAGGTGGCGCAGCGCTTCGTCGAACAGATCCGGCGCGATCCAGCGGCTCGGCCGCGCGCCGGCCGCGGCCTTTTGCAGCAGCACCAGGCCCAGGCCGTCGAGGTGCTCTTCGAAGCCGGCGCTGTGCTCGGCCACAAAGTCCGCCGGCTTGACCACCTGTGGCAGGTTGAACGCCGCCAGGCGGATGCGCGCGAGCTGCTCGACGCTGATGTGATCGGGCACCCGGCCGGCGTGGCGCGGGTTGGGCAGCTTGGGAGCGTCGGGCGGTGGGTTGGGCATGGGCTTCAGTCTCGGTGAGCGGGTGGCACGCGCAGTGCGGATGCGGAAAGCGGGTTGGCGGGTCGCCAGGACGGCACGCAACGTGACGCGGCCGCGCAATCTCGCAAAGCCGCCCGGTGCGGCTGGCAATGCGCGATTCTGACCGAGTGGCGTTGCCGCGGGCCGCTTTGGCCATCCCGCGGCGCGCGCAGGCGGCAACCCCCACGAGGCTTGACGCGCCGGCGCGCAGCCGGCATCGTCAACCCATGATCACCGAACCTTCTCCTCGACTGCTTGGCGACATCGGCGGCACCAACGCCCGCTTCGGCTGGCAAAGCGCGCCCGGACGCCCCATCGAGCATTGCCTGAGCTTGACCTGCGCCGAGCATGCGAACCTTGAGGCCGCGATGCGCGCCTACCTGCAACAGATCGGCGCGCCGTTGCCCGCGCACTGCGCCATCGGCATCGCCAACCCGATCATTGGGGACGAAGTGCGCATGACCAACCACCACTGGTCGTTTTCGATCGCGGCGTTGCGCGCCAGCCTGGGCCTGCAACGCTTTGTCGTCGTCAACGACTTCACCGCGTTGGCGCTGGCGTTGCCGACCTTGCCGAGCGCGCACCTGCGCCAGGTCGGCCCCGGCCAGGCACTGGCGCAAGCACCGATCGCGCTGATCGGCCCGGGCACCGGGCTGGGGGTGTCGGGCCTGTTGCCCTCGGGCCGAAGCGGCGGGTGGCTGCCGATTTCCGGCGAGGGCGGGCACGTCAGCGTGGCGGCCGACAACGAAACCGAGTTCGCCGTGCTGTCGGTGCTGCGCCAGCGCCATGGGCATGCCTCCGCAGAGCGGGTGATCTCGGGGCCGGGCCTGGTGGCGCTCTATGACGCGCTGCGCCAGCTTCAGCCCGAGCCGGGCGCCGCGCTGGGAGCGGTCGATGCGGCGGGCGTCGTCGGCGCGGCCCTGGCGGGCAGAGACCGCCATGCCAGCGAGGCGCTCAACCTGTTCTGCGGCTTTCTCGGCAGCGTCGCCGGCAACCTGGCGCTCACGCTGGGCGCGCGCGGCGGGGTCTACCTCGGCGGCGGCATCGTGCCCAGGCTGGGCGCGTGGTTTGCCGCGTCGGCCTTCCGTCGGCGCTTCGAGAGCAAAGGGCGCTTCCAAGCCTACCTGGCGGACATCCCGACATGGGTCATCGACGCGCCGCTGTCGCCGGCCTTGCAGGGTGCGGCGAATGCGCTGGATGGCTGATCCTGGCTGATGCGGCGGCAGCGTGCCAGACAATCCCGGCATGGCCGATGAAGCTTCACCCCACAAACGCCGCGAGCGATACACAGGTTCGCACCCGCGTCGGTTCGAGCAGAAGTACAAGGAGCTGAACCCGGCGCTGCACGCCGAAGCCTTGCAAAAGGTGATCGCGCGAGGCCAGACCCCCGCGGGCATGCACAGGCCGATTTGTGTCCGCGAGATTCTCGATGTGTTGGCACCGCAGCCCGGTGAGGTGGGCCTGGACGCCACCCTGGGCTTCGGCGGGCATGCGCAGGAAATCCTCGCCCGCCTGGCACCCGGCGGGCGCCTGTTCGGCGTCGACGTGGACCCGCTGGAGCTGCCCCGCACCGAGGTGCGCCTGCGCGGCCTGGGCTTTGACGCCTCGGTGCTGGTGATCCGCCGCCTCAACTTCGCGGACGTGGCCACGCTGCTGCCCGAGACCGGTGGCGGGTTCGACTTCGTGCTGGCCGACCTGGGCGTGTCGTCGATGCAGATCGACAACCCGGCGCGCGGTTTCAGCTTCAAGGCCGATGGGCCGCTCGACCTGCGCCTGGACCCGGGCAGCGGCCAGCCCGCCTCGGCGCTGCTGCAGGCGGTGACGCGGCAGCAGCTTCGCGAACTGCTGGTCGACAACGCCGACGAGCCGCATGCCGCGGCCCTGGCGGCGGCGCTGCAGGGCCAGTACATCGTCAGCACCACCCAACTGGCCACGCGGGTGCTGGAGACCGTGCGCCGGGCGCTGAAGCCCGGCATGCCCGAAGCCGAGCGTCAGGCCGAGGCCAAACGAGCCCAGCAACGCACCTTCCAGGCCTTGCGGATTGCCGTCAACGACGAGTTCGGCGTGCTCGATCGCTTTCTGGCGCTGCTGCCGGCCTGCCTGAAGCCCGGCGGGCGGGTCGCGATCCTGAGCTTTCACTCGGGCGAAGACCGGCGCGTCAAGAAGGCCTTCCAGTCGGGCGAGCGCAGCGGCGTCTATGCCCGCGTGGCGAGCGACCCGGTGCGGCCGTCGTTCGACGAACAGCACGCCAACCCGCGGTCAAGCTCGGCCAAGTTGCGCTGGGCGGTGCGGGCCGGAGCCTGAAGACCCGGGGTCAGGGTGACGCCGAGTCTGCCTGGCGCAAAGGTTCGCGCAAGAACAACCAGTCGCCTTCGGCCACGTCGTGGTGCGGGTGGCGCCGCGAATCGATCATTTCGAAACCGAGTCGCGTGAGCAGCTTGATCGACGCGAGGTTGCGTTGATCGACGGTGGCAAAGGCGCGCACCACGCCGTCATGTTCGGCCAGCTCGTCGAGCATGGCGCGGGTGGCGCGCGAGGCCCAGCCGCGGCCCCAGAACGCGCTGCCCAATTCATAGGCGATGTTCGCCGAGGCGTCCGGGTAGACCGTGGCCTGGACGAAGCCCACCAGACCCGCCTGCGGACTGCGGATCACCCAGTTGAGCCACTGCTGCTGGCCATCGGCCGAGCGGCGTGACTCCAGCTTTTCAAAACGCGCGGCAAGCCAGCCGGCGTCGATCGGCGGGCCGCTGTCGAGATAGCGGTACAGCGCCGGATCGGACAGCAGCGCAAACATGTCGGCCGCATGCGCCACGGTCTGCGGCTCCAGCACCAGGTCGCCGGCGTTGAGGGTGCGCATGGGCAAGCTCGATTGAGGCCAGGTAGGTCAGGCGTCCAGCACCAGCTGTGTCTGCGTGACCACGGCGCAAAGCTTGCCGGCTTCGGTCTTGATCAGCGTCTGCCAGACCATCGTGGTCCGGCCGCGGTGAAACGCGGTCGACTCCGCGGTGACGGTCGTGCCGACCTTTGCCGAGGCGATGAACTTGGTGCTGGAGTCGGTCGTGGTGGTGCTTCGGCCTGCCGGCAAGTTGACGACGGTGCCGACCGCGCCCAGGGTGTCGGCGAACGCCATGACCGCGCCGCCATGCAGGACGCCGCTGGACGTGCACAAGTCGGGACGGACCTTCAGCGTCGCGACCACGCGTTCGGGGCCGATCTCGATGAACTGCACGCCCATCAAGCCGGGGAACAGCGGGGCGATCAACGCCTGGAGCTTGGCGAGTTCTTGCTTCATGGTGGTCAATGCACTTTAGGCCAGTGTGCCGCAAGGGTCAACCGAATCCAAGTCATTGACATATCAACTGTTGAGACCTAATCTTTATGGCGACGGTCAATGGCGGTTCATGGTGACCGTCAAACGCGGTCTATGCGTGACCGTCAGACGCGGTCAGGGACCACAGGGCGGGCAATGAACATCGTGTGCATCGGCGGCGGCCCGGCGGGGCTCTACTTCGGTTTGCTGATGAAGCGGCTGCAGCCCACGCACGACATCACGGTGGCCGAGCGCAACAAGCCCTATGACACCTTCGGCTGGGGCGTGGTGTTCTCCGACGCCACCATGGACAA
>JAYSVE010000586.1:0-1570 GCA_043718725.1 Methylibium sp. | reverse complement strand
TGCACTTCGTGCGTTCGATGCGCGGCATGTGAGCGCCAAGCCGGGCGCGCCGCTGCCCGCAAGCGCCGCCACCTGAGGGCACAACGAATCCATCACGCCTTCCTTCATCCACAAATCCGCACCGAGACCTGCGACGCCGAATACAAATACAGCTTGTCAAAAAAAGGAAGTCCCTTCAAGGGGTTAGCCACCACGTAGGCGAAGGTCTTCAGCAGGCCGGCTTCGGTGAACTTCGGGTCGGCCAGCGTGTTGCCTTGCAGGATCACGGCCTCGGGCTGGCCGTGCAGGTTCATGTTCATGCGCGCCAGGCCGGAGGTGGCGCCGTCTTTCTCCTGGCCGTAGAGCGTGACCTTGGTGCGCGCGGTGTCGCCCACCTTCAGCAGCAGCGAGCCCGAGCCGCAGGTCGGGTCGTACACGGTGGTGGTGCTGCTGGTCTTGGCGTTGCCGATGCCGATGATCTGCGCGATCACGCGGCTGACCTCGGCGGGGGTGTAGAACTGGCCCTTGCTCTTGCCGCTCTCGGTGGCAAAGTGGCGCATCAGGTACTCGTACGCGTCGCCCAGGATGTCGTCGCCTTCCGCGCGGTTCTTGCTGAAGTCGAGCGCCTTGTTCTCGAAGATGCCGATCAGGTTGCCCAGCCGCTGCACCACCTCGTCGCCGCGGCCGAGCTTGGTGTCGTTGAAGTCCGGCATGTCGGCCAGCTTGTTGGCCTGGGCCAGCGGCGCGATGATCTTCTTGTTGATCTGGTCGCCGATGTCGGGCTTGCCCTTGAGGGCCACCATGTCCTTGAAGCTTGCGCCTTCGGGCACGGTGATGGGCGCGAAAGGCGTGCCGGCATATTTGTCGCTCACATATTTGATGAACAACATCACCAGCACATAGTCTTTGCACTGGCTGGCGTCCATGCCACCGTGCAGCTCGTCGCAGCTGGACCAGAGGGAGGCGTATAGCTCGAATTTCTTCAGGGCCATCGTGATTCAGCGAGAGGTGGCGGGGATCATATCGGCCGGGTCGGTCCTTTCTACTTGGCACCCGCCGGCTTCAACAGCGCCAGCGACAGGCCCGCCGCGCTGCACGCCATCGCCAGCCATTGCAGCGGGCCCAGCGGCTCGCCGTGCACCAGGGCCCCGGAGAGCATCGCCACCACCGGCACCATCACCGACGACAGCCCGGCGACATTGCCCGGCAGCATGCCGACGATCGCGAACCAGCAGACGTTGCCGATGCACATGGGCACCAGCGCGATGTAGCCGATGACCGCGATCGACTGCCACGACGGCACAAACCAGTGGCCGTCGCCGAGGATGAGCGCGCCGATGCCGATCGGCACCGACGTGGCCAGCAGTTGCCAACCGGTCAGCACCATGGCCGGCACGCGGACCTGGCTGCGTTGGAGGATCAGCGTGCCGATGGCCCAGCCGAGCCCCGCCAGCAGACCCAGCGCGAGGCCCAGCGGGGCCTGCGCATAAGAGGCAAAGCTCGGCACCATCAACAGCGTCACCGCAGCGCCGCCCAGCAGCACCGCCAGCAACAGCCGGCCCGTCAGCCGCTCGCCCAGCACCGCCCAGGC
>JAYSVE010000585.1:0-1570 GCA_043718725.1 Methylibium sp. | reverse complement strand
GTTGTTGAAGGCCGCAGCGCCCACGGGCCCGTCGAGCATGATTTGCAAGGCGCTGGCAATGTGCTCCGGCTTGCCATAGGGCTCGCGCTCCCAGGGCTCGTCGGTGCCCGGCAGGTGCAGATGGGACACGCTGAACCCGCTCAGGCCCGCCTTGGGGCGCGAGCCGCGGCCGGTGGCGCCCTCGTCGCGGATCTCGCCGCCGGCACCGGTGGCGGCGCCCGAGAACGGCGAGATGGCGGTCGGGTGGTTGTGGGTTTCCACCTTCATCAGCACATGCACCGTCTCGTGCCGGGCGGCGTATTGCGGCGCATTGGTGTAGCCGGCGGGCAACCAGCGTTCGACCGCCGCTCCCCGCATCACCGAGGCGTTGTCGCTGTAGGCGACGATGGTGTGCTGCGGCGCGAGCCTCTCGGTGTTGCGGATCATGCCGAACATCGAGGCTTCCTCCTCCACGCCGTCAATGCTGAACTGGGCGTTGAAGATCTTGTGGCGGCAGTGCTCGCTGTTGGCTTGCGCGAACATCATCAGCTCCACATCGGTGGGGTTGCGCTTGAGTTGGATGAAGGCGTCGACCAGGTAGTCGATTTCATCGATTGACAACGCCAGCCCGAAGCGGCGGTTCGCCGCCACCAGCGCGGCACTGCCCTGCCCCAGCACGTCGACGCGCTCCATGGGCTCGCCGCCGCGTTCGTCGAACAGGTGGGCGGCGTCCTCAAGGGCAGGCAACGCGCTCTCGGTCATCCGGTCGTGCAGCAACGCCGCGCAGGCGTGCAGCTCGGTTGCGCTCAGCGGCTTCGCGGCACCCAGCATCGGCGCCTTCAGGGTCAGGCGAAACTCGGCGATGCGCTCGATGCGACGCACCGGCAGGCCACAGTTGTGGGCGATGTCGGTGGCCTTCGAGGCCCAGGGTGAGACGGTCCCCAGACGCGGCGCCACGACCACCAGGGCGCCGTCCGCCGGCCCGGCATAGGGCGTGCCGTAGCGCAGCAAGGCGGCCAGCTTGTCGCGCTCACCCGCAGCCAGCGGCACGGCGCTGCTGACCCAGTGCACATGCCGGGCGTGCAGCGCGGCGATGCGCTTGCAGGCCCCTTGCAGGCGCGCCAACAAGGCCTGGGCGCGAAATGCCGACAAGGCGTTGCCGCCCTGCAGGGACAGTAGATGGTGGGAAGAGGTTGTCACTGGCGGCCACGGGGTTGGGTTCGGGATCTGAAAACGGCATGGCGTTACCGGGCCTGCGCGCACGCGGGATTCTAAGGAGCTCATCGCACAGGCTTGTCCACGCGCCATCGAATCGCCGCCGTCGCGCGCTTGCGTGCGCACCCCGCAACCCAGGGATTTGCTTTGCCGGCGACGTGGGCGACAGTGTCTGCACGTTTTGAATTTTGCCGGCCCCGGCCTGCTGTACCTCCCTTCAAATCCATCTCATGAACAACACGTCGTCGCACTGGTTGAACTGGCCCAAGGAAAATCTCTCCGCCACAGAGCGCGCCCAACAGGCGGCTCGGCGCGAAGCCCGCCTGGAGCCTCACATGCTGTGGGGCTGCAACGACAGCGCGACGGGCCTGCGCAC
>JAYSVE010000584.1:0-3688 GCA_043718725.1 Methylibium sp. | reverse complement strand
CGGCCGACTCGAAGCAGGCGATGAAGCGCTGCTTCACCCGGTCGCGCAACGGCGCCCACAGTAGCTCGTGGAACACCAGCCGCTCGGGCGCGCCCGCCGGCGCGACGGCGTCCACCCAGGCGGTGCGCCGCAGCGTCGAGCCCGGCAGCGGCCCGGCCACGCCGTCGAAGGGCTGCGCGCCGTAGGCCGGCGTAAACCGATAGCCGCGATGCACCGGCACCGGCCCAGAATCGCTAGCACGGCGCAGGCCCAACCGCTGTGCCAGCTCCAGCTGCAGCTCGGCCGAATAGCCCGCCTCATGCTGGATCATGCCGTGCAGAGCCAGCACCTGCACCGGCCGGTTCGGCGATGCTTGCAGAGCGGCCCGAAGTCCCTCAACCGGGCGGCTGGCGGCGTTGCCCGTGCTGTAGTGCAGGGGACGAATATCTTCCGGCTGCAGCGCCTGGTCGGAGGCGCAGGCCGAGAGCCCAACCGCCGCCACGACTGCCAGCCATCGGAGAACGCGCATAGGATGATCCTGTGGAGTGGTGTGCGGCGGCGCTTTTCGTAGGCAGCTTAGAACTCAGGGTATGGGCGCCGTCGTAGGTGAAGCTGCATGCAACTCAGCAGTATCTGTCCGGTTCCACGCGAACTGGATCATCGTCAACCCCGCACTCGGCTACTTTGGTTCACCCGTGGGTCGCTTGGACGGCTCCTCCCGCCTGGCGCCTTCGATGATCTCCTTGATCCGTGCGCCAGGATTTGTCAGCGGACCAGAGGATGGCTGCTGCGCCACGGGTGGCGGGGACGGCGGCACCGCAGTTGGCGTCGCAGGCTCCGCCGAACTGGCTGATGGTGCGGGAGCGGCAGCGGCCGGTGCCGGCTTTGGTGCGGGAACAGGAGAAGGCTTGGCTGGCTGCGGCTCAGGCTTTCCTGGGGGCTTCGGCGGAGCGAGCGGCTTGGGCGACGGCTGCGGCTTTGGTGCAGGCGCCGGCTTTTGGGGCTTCGCGGCGGGCGCCACAGCGTCGACCGGTGGCGCGGCAGCAGCCACTAATTGAGCCGCTCTTGCTTCTACAGCCGCCACCATTGCCTTAGCCTGAATCTTTGCAAGTTCGATCTCATGGGCCATCTTTCGATCCTCGCGGCACATTTCGACCTGCAACTCGGCCAGAGACAGATTCCGTTTGTCACCTAGGGTGAAGCTGTCGCGCATGCTGCGAGACAGCAACCAGTCCATGCAGGCCTCCTTGCCATAGTCGTGACTCACGATGGTCGTAACGATCTTCTCGACGGCCTCTGCGATTCGCACGGCCGCCGTGGAGTCGGCCGGTCCACTGGCAGTATTGGCCGCTCCACTCAGCTGAGCGCTCGCCTCGCCGACGGCGCTGGCGCGGTCGAGTTCCTTGCGCAGCTGTTCTAGGCTTTCAATATCACCAGTGGCAACTGCCTCGGCCTGCTGGGCCTTCGTGCGAGCGGCTTCGAGGGTCGCAAGTTCGTCGGAGCGTGCCTTGTGCGCTTCCCGCGCTGTCTTCAAGGCCGCCGTCTCCTGGCCTTGCCCCTCGTCGGTGGCCTTCTTGAATGCCGCCTCTGCGTCAGCCACTTCCTTCGTCTTGGCTGCCACAGCGGCCTTCTTCGCGGCCACGTCCGCTTGGGCCGCAATCTGCTTCTGCCGGCCATCGGTGATCATGGATGAGACCTTGCCAAGGCTGTTGCCTAGGCGCGCGCTGCCTTTGCCTCCTAGCGTGGCCTGATTGGCGACCGTCGCGCCCGTCAACTGCTCGATGGCCAGCAGGCCCAGCATTACGGCTTGATAACGCCGCTGCAGCCGCACGAAGCCCACATCGTCCAGGGCTCCGCCGGCATAGCCTTCGCAGAGCCTGTACATCGCGTCGCGTAGGGTCTGGATGGTTTGGGTGCGAAGTCCGATGCTAGCCGCGGCCTCCTGCGAACTGAAGGCCAGGCCCAGCGACTTCACTGCGCTGGCCGCGTCCAATCCAAGATTTGCTGCTAATGAAGACATGGCGTCAGGACTGGGCTCAGCGCAAACAACGTCTCGCGTGGCTCCGTCGCCGTTTCTGACTTCAACGCTGTAGATCGCGCGTTGCTTGGCGTCAATGCTGACCGCCGCGCCGTGCTTGGTCATGAAGTCCTTCTTGACCGCGTTCCAGTTCGCGCATCCTGCCAACGCCAGCGCACCAATGGCCGCCGAAACCGCCGAGAGTCTCAAGCCCATCGCCGTCCTCCTTGAACTCGGCGATGGTGGATGAGCCAAATCAAAAAGGCATCCCCTGGAATGATTAGAGGTTCACCTGCCCAGAGTCACGTCCCTCTACGCTCCATAGCCTGCAACTCTGCGCCCAGCCGCGCAATGGGACCGGCATGCCGTGCACTTGGATATCGCAGCTGGTGCCTGATCCTCGCAGTTGAACTGCGGCTTTGTGGAAGCGAATCGACACACCCTCAATTCCGCTTGGGGTCGGTCGTGCCAGTTCGCGGTTCTCGGATGCGGCCTTTCACCCGCGACCCTCTCCCGATCGCTGGTTGCCGCCCGCGAACGACTGCTGTTGCCGAGCTCTGATTTCTCGACAACATGGGTGAACGTCGGTTTCCAAAGTGGACCGGTCGTTCGACTTGAAAAGCGCCACGGACGCCTTTGGGTCGGCAGCGACCGATCGCCGCCAGTGGGAGCTGTCGTTGGCCGGACCTCGTCGCCGAGTCGGTGACCCACCTACGCGTCCCGCCGTCGCCGAACGTCAAGTTCCGAGGTACCGCGGACAGCCGCCCGAGGAACTGGCCAACGTCAGGTATCGGCGCCCGCCGACATTCGCCGGCCAAATTCGAGCGACAGCAACAGTCTGCTCTGGTCCTTCGACCGTCAACCCCCGAACGTCAGCAGGTAGGCCGATTGGCACTGATCGTGACAGGGCAGCTATCCAGGGCCTAAAACGCGCATGCAAGCCACCGAATGTGCGCGATGGTCCGGCGGCATTCACGCCGTACAAACGGCAGGCAGCACCTCCCCGATCGGTCCGCGCAACAACGCGTCGGCGAGCGGGTCCATCGGCGTCGGCTGGTTGTTGACGATCACGATGCGCGCGCCGGCCTCCGTCGCCACCGCAACGACACCCGCCACCGGATACACCTGCAAGGTGCTGCCGACGGCGAGCAGCAGGTCGGCTTCGGCGGCTGCAGCCATGGCGCGATCGATGACCGCCGGCACGAGGGCCTGGCCGAACGAGATGGTGTCGCTCTTCAGGATGCCGCCGCAGGCGCGGCACGCCGGATCGGCCTCGCCGGCGCGAACGCGCTCCAGCACGTCGGGCATCGGCGTGCGCTGGCCGCAACTCCAGCACATGGCGCGGCGCATGGTGCCGTGGACCTCGATGATCCGTGCCGCTGAATGACCCGCCAGCCGGTGCAGCTCGTCGATGTTCTGCGTGATCAGCGCGTGCAGCTTGCCGCGATGCTCCAGTTGCACCAGCGCGAGGTGGCCGCGATTGGGTTGCGCCTGCCACGCGGGATGCGCCAGTTGGCTGCGCCACGCGGCCTGACGCACCTGCGGGTCGGCCAGGTAGTGCTGCAATGTGGACTGCTGCTCGGCGGCCGGGTTGGTGGTCCATACGCCCTGCGGCCCGCGAAAGTCGGGAATGCCGGACTCGGTCGAGATGCCGGCCCCGGTCAACACGACGACGCGCCGGGCCGCGGCGAT
>JAYSVE010000583.1:0-1572 GCA_043718725.1 Methylibium sp. | reverse complement strand
ACGCTGATATTGACGACCGCGGGGCCGTAACGATCGGCAATCTGCGAGTAGTCGGGTGCCGCCACGCTGATCGCGCCGGCCGGCACCGGGGCGATGGCCTGCGGCAACGCCGCCTGCACTTTCGAGCCGGCCACCAGCACGCCGCCGGCGCCGCCGACGACACCGGCCGCGAGCAGCGCGACGACCATTCGGGTGGGGTTCAGGGACTGATGGATCTTCATGACGAGGGCTCCTTGCCACTGCCCGGATCGGGCGTGCAAGGACTGTCGGTGTCCCGGCTTAGGCGGGGCTTAAGGCTCGGGCAGCCCACCCCGGTCGGCACCCAGGCGCTCGCGGAGGATTCGGGGTTCCAGGGTTCCGGAACGCAGGAAGAGGCTTGAATTTCTCCCTCTCCCTCTGGGAGAGGGTGGGGTGAGGGGCGCCGCAGGCGCTGCGGACGCCCCGAGCAGTGAAACCCACTCGTCGACGCGCCAAGCCCTCACTCCAACCCTCGCCCAGCGGGAGAGGGAGAAGGCGACGAATGCGACAACTCCGAGTCTGGTCTTGTTTCTTGAAAGGGTTCAGGCGGCGCAAGGTCCCTCGGGGGCTCCGGCGGGACCGCGCTCGAGCCGCGCTATGCGGGCGCTCCCATCGCCTCGCGCATGCGTTCGAAGTCGGTTCGGTACTGGCGCGCGAGTTTCAGTTTCTGGGTTTCGCCGAGCAGCTTGCCGGAGACCTGAAAGAACTTGGTTTCCTCTTCCTTCAGGTGGTGGCGAACCTTGTGCGCGAGCTCGCCGGCCTTGCGGCCCCAGGCCTCGCCGGCCGGGTCGAGCGCGCCGAGTTCCTCGACCAGTTCATCCATGTCGTGGTGTTCGGCCAGGGCGTGGCGGGCGCTGTTCAGGCCGGCATCGAACAGCAGGATGGGGGCGTACAGGTAACGCTCTTCGGCGGCGGCATGGGCCGCGAGTTCGATCCGCAGTTCGCGAAACAGCTGCCGGCGCCGCGTCGGGTTCTTCGCCAACGTGCGGACCATGCTGTTGCACAGGCGGCGCTGGGTGGCGTGGCTGTCGCGCAGCGCGTCGTAGATGGTGATCGGCATGGCAGCGAAGGCGAGTGGGCGGAGCATGAAGTTTGCCGCAGGCCGGCCGATCGGCGCGCGAGGTCGCGCCAAGACCGGTTGCCGAACCGGACCCGGTCTGCTTCATACCGGTTCGCGTTCGATCGATCAGGTTTGCTCGCTCTCCCACTTGTGGGAGAGGGCTGGGGTGAGGGACGCGCAGCGCGACCTTCCCACCCTCACCCCAACCCTCTCCCGCCCCGCGGGAGAGGGAGCAAAGCCGCCCGGCCGCAGCCACAAGTCTTATGCGATGGAACGCGAAGCCGTCTCACCTGTCCGCTCTGGGTTCGAGTCGACTTCGCTGCCCAGCTTCGCAGGGGCTTCGCTGCGTCGACTCACCGCTCAATCCTGAACCGCAGTTCAGCGCACAGGCCGCCGTGGCGTGGCGAAGCGTCGAGCGCCAGGGTTGCGCCGTGCAGCGCGGCGATCGACTTGACGATCGACAGCCCCAGGCCGCTGCCGCCGACGTCGCTGCC
>JAYSVE010000582.1:0-8802 GCA_043718725.1 Methylibium sp. | reverse complement strand
GACGGTTCGACCGGCGCGCTGAGCTTCGTTACCGCACCGGACTTCGAAACGCCGGCCGACGCGGGAGCCGACAACGTCTACGACGTGACGGTGCGGGTCAGCGACGGCAGCCTGACCGACGCGCAGTCAATTGCGGTCACCGTCACGCCGGTCAACGACAACACACCCGTCATCAGCAGCAACGGCGGTGGCGCGGCCGCGTCGATCAGCGTCGCCGAGAACGCCACTGCGGCCACCACGGTGACGGCCACCGACGCCGACCTGCCGGCGCAGACGCTGACCTATTCGATCGTTGGTGGCGCCGACGCGGCGCTGTTCACGATCGACGGTTCGACCGGCGTCTTGAGCTTCGTCGCCGCACCGGACTTCGAAACGCCGGCCGACGCGGGAGCCGACAACGTCTACGACGTGACCGTGCGGGTCAGCGACGGCAGCCTGACCGACGCGCAGTCAATTGCGGTCACCGTCACCGACACCAACGACAACGCGCCAGTGATCAGCAGCAACGGCGGCGGCGCGACCGCGACGGTCAACGTGGCCGAGAACGCCACGGCCGCGACCACCGTGACCGCGACCGACGCCGACCTGCCGGCGCCGACGCTCACCTACTCGATCAGCGGCGGTGCCGATGCGGCGCGGTTCACGATCAATGCCAGCACCGGCGTGCTGAGCTTCGTTGCGGCGCCCGACTTCGAGGCGCCCACCGACGCGGGCGCGGACAATGTTTACGACGTGACGCTGCAGGTCAGCGACGGCACGCTGACCGACACGCAGGCGCTTGCCGTCACAGTCATGCCGGTGAACGACAACACGCCCGTCATCACCAGCAACGTCGGCGGCGCCGCCACAGCGGCGCTGAGCGTTGCCGAGAACGCCACGGTGGTCACGACGGTCAGCGCGACCGACGCCGACCTGCAGGCGCAGACGCTGACCTACGCGATCGTCGGCGGCGCCGATGCGGCGCTGTTCACGATCAACGCTTCGACCGGGGCGCTGAGCTTCATCGCGACACCCGACCTTGAAACACCGACCGATGCCGGTGCCGACAACGTCTACGACGTGACGGTGCAGGCCAGCGACGGCGCGCTCGCCAGCACCCAGGCGATCGCCATCACCGTGACCGCCACCAACGACAACGCGCCGGTGATCACCAGCCACGCCGGCGCGGCGTCGGTGCGGGTGACCATCGCCGAGAACAACGCGGCCGTCACGACGGTCAGCGCCACCGACGCCGACCTGCCGGCGCAGACACTGACCTACGCGATCAGCGGCGGGGCGGATGCGAGCCTCTTCGCGATCAATTCGTCGACCGGCGTCTTGAGCTTCGTCGCCGCACCGGACTTCGAAGCCCCGGCCGACGCGGGTGCCGACAACTTCTACGTGGTGACGGTGCAGGCCAGCGACGGCGCGCGGGTGGCCAGCCAGGCGCTGCGCGTCGAGGTCGTCAACGTCAACGAGGCGCCGACCGGGCTGGCGCCGGCGGCCGCGACGGTCGACGAGAACGCGCTGGCCGGGACGCTGGTGGCCACGGTGACCGCGTTCGACCCCGACGCCGGTGAGCTGTTCAGCTTCGCGCTGCTGCAAGACGCGGCCGGGCGCTTCTCGATCGACCCGGCCAGCGGCCGCATCCTGGTCGCACCCAGCGCGGTGCTGGACTTCGAGGCGCAGTCCGAGTTCGATCTGCGGGTGCGCGTCACCGATGCCGGTGGCCTGAGCCTGGAGCAGACGCTGCGGGTGAGCCTGGGCAACCTGCCCGAGGGCGCGGCCGTCTTCGCCTCGCCAACGCCGCCGATGGCGGCGGCCCCAGGGGCGCCAGCACCGAGCGTCGAGCCCGCCGAACCAGCCCCGACGGCGGTTGCGGGGACATCGGCCGACGCGGCGCGAAGCCCGTCCCGGCCGACCGAAGTCGGCTCCGGCCTCGCAGCGTCCGACATGGGCGGCGAAAACACGGTCGGCAGCAATGGCAACAGCAACGCCAACGGCATCGACAGCGGCATCGACAGCAACCGCCGCATCACGGCATTGCGCCAGACGCTGCGCGAACGCGACGCCGCGTTCGGCCGCGCCGACCCGGTCTCGTTCGACGCCATCGCGCCCGACGCGGCGGCGATCATCGACGCGTGGGCCGAGGCTCTCGCGTCGCGCTCGATGGAGCCGCTGCTGCGCAACGGGACACTGTCACGCGGCGGCGCCGAGTTCGAAGTCGGCGTGGCGGACACCGGCGGCGCCGGCGGCCAGCGTCAGCGGCCCACCACGTTGATCGAGATGGTCCAGGACCCGGTGCGAATTGCCAGCCTCGCCTTCAGCGCCGGCTTCATCTGGTGGCTGACGCGCGGCGGCGGCCTGCTGGCGACTCTGTTGATGGGCATCCCGGCGTGGCGCCACATCGATCTGCTGCCGGTGCTGGCGCGGACCACCGACGACCAAGACGCTCAAGACGACCGGGCCGATGGCGCCGACGACCCCGACAGCGAGATCTATACCGACATCGATGCCGACGAGGCCGTGGCCGCCCTGTTCGAGCGTGCCGGCGGTTCGCCGCAGCCCCCCCACAAATCGCCATGAAACAAACAAGCCCGCTGGTTCAAATGACGCTGGCGCTGGTCTCGCTGGCCGGCGCGCTGGTGCTGTTGGCCGACCTCTTCTTTGGCGTGCTGCCCGACCCGGGCGAGCAGTCCATGCGCCTGCGCAAGGGCCTGAGCGAGGCCCTTGCGGTGCAGGTCGCCGCGCTGCTGCAGAACGACGACCGCAAGACCCTGCAACTGACGCTGGACAACGTCGCCGCCCGCACCGAGGGCGTGCGTTCGTTGGCGGTGCGGCGCAGCAATGGCGCGCTGGTGGTGCAGGCCGGCGACCACCTGTCGGCCTGGCAGGCGGGCACCGGGGAGGGCTCGCGGCCCGACCAGGTGAGCGTGCCGCTGAACGCCGGCGGGCAGCGCTGGGGCACTTTCGAGATCGCCTTCCGAGGCGACGAATCGAACCCGGTGTGGCGTTGGCTGACCCAGCCGCTGGTGCTCACACTGTTGTTCGTCACGGGCGTGGGCAGCCTGGTGTTCGGGCTCTACATCCGCCGCGCGCTGCAGCACCTGGACCCGGCGTCGGTGATTCCGGACCGGGTTCAGCACGCCTTCGACGCGTTGGCCGAAGGCGTGGTCGTGCTCGACACCCGGGGCCGCGTCATGATGGCCAACAAGGCCTTTCGCGGCCTGCACCCCGACGCGCCGCAGTTGCGCCCGGGCGTGGCGATGTCCGGCCTGGCGTGGCTGGCCGCGGGCCTGCCCGAAGACGCCGCCAGCCACCCCTGGACCCGCGCGATGGCCCAGCGCGTGGCCAACACCGGCGCGCCGTTGCAGTTGGCCGCGGGCACGCCCGACGCACGCCAGTTGCTGATCAATTGCGCGCCGATCTCCGACCCCGGCGGCAACGTGCGCGGCTGCATCGCGACCTTCGACGACACCACCGAGCTGCACCGCGCCAACGAGCGGCTGGTGCTCGCGATGAGCGAACTGTCGGCCTCCAAGGACGAGATCGAGCGCAAGAACGAGGAGCTGGTCCGCCTCGCCACGCGCGACCCGCTGACCGGCTGCCTGAACCGGCGCGCCTTCTTCGACGCCTTCGAGCCGATGCTGCGCGAGGCGCAGGCGAATGGCACGCCGCTGGGCTGCCTGATGCTCGACATCGACCACTTCAAAATGGTCAACGACACCCATGGCCACGCCATCGGCGACCGCGTGATCCAGGAGGTCGCCAAGAAGCTGCAACTCTCGGCGCGCGCCACCGACCTGGTGTGCCGCTACGGCGGCGAGGAGTTCGTGCTCGTCGTGCCGGGGCTGAACCCCGACGAGGCGCGCGAGTTCGCCGAGCGCATTCGCGAGCGGATCGAGCGCGAATGCGGCCCCGGCGTGCGCGAAGTGGCCGACATGCGGGTCACGGCGAGCGTCGGCGTCGACGCGCTCTATTCGCTCAGCACCGGCGGGGCCAACACCGTGCATGAGCTCATCGACCGCGCCGACCAGGCGCTCTACATCGCCAAGCGCAGCGGCCGCAACCGGGTCAGCGCGTACACCCTGGTGCCGGCCGCGGCGGCGGCCCAGCCCGTGGGCAAGGCGCCGCCATGATCACGCGCCAGCAAGACAAAGACGCGCCGCCACAGCGCCCGGCCCCGGCCCCCGGCAGCGTGCGCCAGGCGCGGACCTCGATGGTGAGCACGGCCTATCGCCTGGTGCTGGCCGGCCTGATGCTGGTGGCCGTGTTGCCGGCGTTCCTGGCCGCCGTGGTCGGGTACACGCTGGAACACCAGCGCGCCGAGGCCTCGGCGCTGGCCATCGGCTGGCTGGCCGAACAGCAGGCCGCCGCCCTGGCGCGCGCACCGGCGCAGGGCCGCGCCGGCCTGGTTTCCTTGGCCGGCATGGAGGGCGCCGACGAAGCGCGCGATGTTCTCGACGCCGCCGGCCGGGTGATTGAATCGGGCGGCGACGCCACGGCCCGCGCCTGGCCGAGGGTGAGGGTGTCGCACACACTGGTGCGCGCCGGCGAGACGGCGGCGCAGGTGCGCGTCAGCCGCTCGTTGCGGCCTGTGCTGGGCCTGGCCGCCGCATTGGCACTGGTGTGCAGCGCAACGGCGCTGGCGCTGTGGCTGGTGGTCTTCATGGGGCCGATGGGCGTGTTGCGTCGCGCCGAAGGACGGATGCGCGAATTTTCCCGCCACGACGCGCTGACCGGCCTGCAAAACCGCGACGGCCTCCGCCGGCGCCTGCAACGCGCCCTCGACCGCTGCGATGGCACGTTTCGCACCGTCGCGGTGCTGGTGGTCGACCTGGACCGGTTTCGCATCGTCAACGACTCGCTCGGCCAACCGGCCGGCGACGCGCTGCTGCGCCTGGTGGCCGACCGGATCCGCGCCGTGACGCGCACCACCGATTTGGTGGCGCGCCTGGGCGCGGACCAGTTCGCGATTCTGGTGGAGGGCATCGCGGGCGCGCCGGCCGCCGCCGGCATGGCGCGCAACCTGCTGCGCGCACTCGAGCCGGCGTACGTTCTGGGTGGGCAGGAGACGGTGGCCACGCTGAGCATCGGTGTGGCCGTGGCCAGCGAGCATGCGAACAGCGTCGAGACGCTGCTCAAGGGGGCCGACGCGGCGATGCGGGCGGCCAAGGACGATGGCGGCGCGCGCTTCCGCTTGTACGAGTCGGCCATGGATGCCGACACCCAGCAACGCCTGGACATGGAGCAACGCCTGCGACGCGCCGTGCAACACGAACAGTTCTTCCTGTTGTACCAGCCGATCATGGACGCCGGCGGCGAACGCATCGTCGCGGTCGAGGCGCTGATGCGCTGGGCCGAGCCGGAGCGCGGCACGGTGTCGCCGAACGAATTCATCCCGGTGCTGGAGCAGACCGGCCTGATCGTCGCCGCCGGGCGCTGGGCGCTGCACGAAGCCTGCCGGACCGCGGCGTTGTGGCGCGCCGTTGGCGGCGGCGAGCCGCTGTTGTCGGTCAACGTCTCGCCACGCCAGTTCTCGGAAAGCAACTTCGTCGAGGTGGTGCGCGATGTGCTTGCCGGCACCGGCTTCCCGGCCGGGCAGCTTCAGCTTGAAGTGACCGAAGGCCTGCTGCTCGACCCGACGCCGGCGAGCCTGGCCAAGATCGACGCGCTGGTGGCCAGCGGCGTGCGGCTGGCGATCGACGATTTCGGCATGGGCTACTCGTCGCTGGCCTACCTGAAGCGCTTCAAGCTGCACACGCTGAAGATCGACCGCATGTTCGTGCGCGACATCGCCACCGAGGCGCAGGACGCGGCCATCGTGCGGGCGATCACCGACCTGGGCCATGGCCTGGGCATGCGCGTCACGGCCGAGGGGGTGGAGACCGAGGCGCAGTTTCATGCGCTGCGGCGGCTGGGCTGCGATTCGCTGCAGGGCTTCCTGTTCGCGCGCCCGCTGCCCGAAGAGGAGGTTCAGGCGCGCCTGCTCCCGCCTCACGGCGCCGCGGCGCAACCCGGCGTGGCTGCGCTGCCGGATCGGCCGGCCGCCGGATAAGCGGCCGTGGCGGGCGCCAGCTCAATCCCCTAACGCCGCCTCGATTTGCGCGGCCACCAGCGCCGGCTGTTCGTGCACGATCCAGTGGCTGGCACCGGGAACGCGTTGCAAATGCATGTTGGGCACAAAGGCCTCCAGGCCGTCCAGCAGGGCGACCGGCAGGGCGATGTCGGCCTCGGCCCAGACCACCCGCGTGGGCAGGTTGACGGTGACGAACTCGGCCGCAAAGCGCACTTGAAGAATGCTGCTGTCCTGGGCCGTCGGCGGGCGCAGCGGCGAAGCGCGGTAGTAGTTGCAGGCGCCGCGCAGGCCGGCGCGCCAGACCTGCCGGTACTGCGCCTTCACCGCCTCGGTGAGCCAGCCGCCGCCGACGGGCGGCGGGCCCGCGGCGCCCGCGTTGGTGAACAAGGGCCACATGCGGGCGAAGTCGTTCTCGGCCAGCAGTGACTCGGCGTCGGGCCGGCACAGGAAATTCATGTAGGCGCTGGCGGCCTGCTGAGCCGGGTTTTGCTGCAACTCGCGCAGAAAGGTGGCCGGGTGCGGCGAGTTGATGATGACCAGGCGCTTGAGCTGCCGCGGGTGCTGCGCCGCCAGGTTCCAGGCCACCGCGCCGCCCCAGTCGTGGGCCACCAGCGCCTCGGGCGGGCCGCCCTGCTGGGCTATCAGCGCGCGGATGTCGGCCACCAGGTGCTTGGGGCGGTAGGCCTCGACCTCGGCCGGGGCGGTGCTGTGCTCGAAGCCGCGCAGGTTGGGCGCGACGCAGCGGTAGCGGTCAGCGAAGTGTTCGAGCAGGCCGTCCCACACAAACGCGGCCTCGGGGAAGCCGTGCAGGAACAGCAGCCAGGGCGCGCCTGGCCGGCCCGCCGCGCGGCAACTCAGGCTGATGCCGTGCGGCAAGGGGGTCTGGAATTGCTCGATCATCGAAGGCTCCTGATGGGCCCCGGTTGTGAGGGGCGGCCGATGGCGGGTCAGCCGGTCACCCAGCCGTGCAGCACGCTGGCGGCGTCGGCGATGCCGGTCTTCTTCAAGGCCGAGAACAGGCACATGCCGACGTCGGCCTCGTCGGTGGTGAACTCGCCCAGCGCCGCCTGGGCGGCGGCCAGCGCCGCGCTGGCGTCGCTGCGGTTGAGCTTGTCGGCCTTGGTCAGCAGCACCAGCATCTTCACCGAACCGTTGCCCACGCGCGGTGCCACAAAGCCGAGCAGTTGCCGGTCCAGGTCGGTGAAGCCCAGGCGCGAATCGACCATCAACACCACGCCGGTGAGGCTGCGCCGCACTTCCAGGTAGTCGGCCATCACCTGCTGCCAGCGCAGCTTGGCACCGCGCGCGACGGCCGCGTAGCCATAGCCCGGCAAGTCGGCAAACAGTGCGTTCGGGGCGGTCTTGGGGCCCAGCTCGAACAGGTTGATGTGCTGGGTGCGGCCGGGGGTCTTGCTGGCAAAGGCGAGCCGGCTCTGTTGCGTCAGCCGGTTGATGGCGGTGGACTTGCCGGCGTTGGAGCGGCCGACGAAGGCGATCTCGGGCAGCTCGCTGGCGGGCAACTGGTCGAGCTGGCTGGCGGTGGTGAGAAAGCGCGCGGTGTGGGTCCAGGCGAGTGCGCGCTTTTGCGCCGCATCGCCACCCAGGTCGGAGACTTCAGCCGCTGGATTCGGGTTGTTTTGTTCGGCCATCGGGTTGCCCAAAGCCTTGATTGTAAAATCGCCGGGTTTTGCACGAGAAATTGCCACGCCCCATGAAGTCAACCGCCTCCCTGTTGTGTTTCCTGTTCGCCGCCACCGTGGCGGCGCAGGCCCTGGCCGCCGATGCCCCGGCCGCCGCTGCCAAGCCCGATCTGGCCAAGGGCCAGGCGTCGGCGACGGCGGTGTGTGGCGCCTGCCACACCAGCGACGGTTCGCGCGGCAGCCCGGCCAACCCGATCCTGCAGGGGCAGCACCCCGAGTACCTGGTCAAGCAGTTGATGGAGTTCAAGTCGGGCAAGCGCGACAACCCCGTCATGAAAGGCATGGCCTCGACCTTGAGCGACGCCGACATGCAAAACGTCTCGGCGTTCTACGCGGGCAAGCAGGCCAAGCCCGGCTTCGCCAAGAGCAAGGAGCTGGTGGCGCTGGGCGAAAAGATCTACCGCGGCGGCATCGCTGATCGCAACGTGCCGGCCTGTTCCGGCTGCCACAGCCCGAGTGGCGCCGGCATTCCGTCGCAGTACCCGCGCATGGCGGGCCAGCATGCCGACTACACCGAAGCCCAGTTGATCGCCTTCCGCGCGGGTGTGCGCAAGAACAGCGCGCAGATGAGCGGCGTGGCGCAGAAGATGAACGACCGCGAGATCAAGGCGGTGGCGGACTACATCGCCGGCCTGCGCTGAAGGCACGCGGGCTCGCGGAAACAGGCCGACAGGCCGGTCTTGGACCGGCCTTTTTTTGCGCCCATCAAGGCCGGCCGGTGGACATGCTCGTGTCGGGGAATCCCCGTTTGTGGCAGTCTGCGCCTGTAAGAATCGCACGGTCGGCATCGACAACATTGGCGAGACTCCAGCCCGCCACGTTCCGCCACATCCCGCCCCAGCCCGGTACCCATCGCATGCACTTCCTCAAAGACCGCGGGTTTGATCACCCACAGCCCGCCGAGATCACGCCGCAAGGCCTCTACGACGGCCGGCGCGACCTGCTCAAGTGGCTGGCCACGGGCGCTGCCGGCGCCACGCTGGCCGGTTGGGCCGGGCGCGACGCCTTGGCGCAGACGGCACGCGCCGGCAAGCTGACGCCGCT
>JAYSVE010000581.1:0-3689 GCA_043718725.1 Methylibium sp. | reverse complement strand
TTCCACAGCGCCATCGAGTCTCAGCGGGTGCGCTTGCGTCCCTTCGCCGGTGCGACACACCAGGCTTTCGACAAGGACTTGACCGTGGCGGATGCGCCGTGAAGAAACAACGCCGCCAACAACTCGGCTGTCGTATACGGTGGATTCTTCAGGTCGGCGAGCGTGCGGGTCAGGGCCATCTGAACGCGTTCTGGGTCGGCCGCATGCAGCGCGTCGACGAATGCACCGGGTGACAGCGTCACCACGCCTTGAATTGCCAGCGTGCCTGGCGGCAGGTCTTCGAGGTTGGCCGTCACCAGGAACACTTTGTCGACGCCCGCTTCGGCCGATCGCGCCAGCATGGGCGCGGCCGACGCGACGTGGACGTCCTTCTTGTCGACCGCGGCCGGCACCTGAGCGGATGGTCAGCCATGTGTGCGCGAGGACTCGCGCCGCGCGGCCTTCATGACGACGGCCTCCTCGACGTCGTAAATGCCCGCAGCCTTGCCGGCCTCTCGATAGTCCTTGTCAGGGGAGGGCTCGCGCGAAGCGATCCAGGCCTCGACCGAGGCCAGAGGCACTTTGCGGTGACCACCCGACGTCTTGGTCGCGCCGGCCAACTTGCCACTGTCGATCAGCATGGCGACATAAGGGCGCGAGCACGCCATGATCTCGGCGGCCTCGACCGTCGAGAGCATGCGGTCGAGGCGGGTTGGCGCACGCGCACCCATCAGGCTGTCCGCCACGCTTGCCAGATGCAGTTGGGCGGAGAGGCGCGCATTGCGAGAAGCCTCGTCAGCGCCGTCGAGCGTTTCATGCAGCGCCCGAAGAATGGCGCGGGAATCGATGGCCGTCTTGCGAGCCAAACGCGAGGCCAGGCCGCTGGCCAGTTGGCCGAGCGGATCGGCTTTCAGGGCACTTGGGGGTTTGGGCATGAGGCTGTTCCGGGCGAAGTCGATATTCGTTATTGCAGCATTGAAACGAACAATACGCAACGCCTGAAGTATCACGTCCATGAGGCCGAGTGCAGGCTCGCAGACCAGCTCTGGGCGATGGCCCCGCCACACCCGCCTACGGGCAAGCGAGCATTCCGCGACCGCCTTGTGCCGCCCTACCATCCGATCCCCAAGGCGCTTCCGCCCGGCGGTGAAGGATTGTCATGAGCACCCAAACCAAATACCTGCTCGACGAGAGCAAGATGCCCAAGCATTGGTACAACATCGCCGCCGACCTGCCCAGCCCGGCGCCGCCGGTGCTGCACCCGGGGACATTGCAGCCGATCGGCCCCGACGACCTGGCGCCGTTGTTCCCGATGGAGCTGATCATGCAAGAGGTCAGCACCGAGCGCGAGGTGCCCATCCCCGAGCCGGTGCGTGAGGTCTTCCGGCTCTGGCGCCCTTCCCCGCTGATCCGCGCCCACCGGCTTGAAAAAGCGCTGGGCACGCCGGCGAAGATTTACTACAAGTACGAAGGCGTGTCGCCGGCTGGATCGCACAAGCCCAACACCGCCGTCCCGCAGGCCTGGTACAACGCCCAGGCCGGCATCAAGAAGATCGCCACCGAAACGGGAGCCGGGCAATGGGGCTCGGCGCTGGCGTTTGCGGGTGCGCTGTTCGGCATCGACGTGACGGTGTTCCAGGTGCGCGTGTCGTACGACCAGAAGCCCTACCGCCGCGCGTTGATGGAAACCTACGGCGCGCGCTGCATCGCGTCGCCGTCGATTGAGACCAGCGCCGGCCGCGCGATCCTGGCCAAGAACCCCGAGCACCCGGGGTCCCTGGGCATCGCCATCTCCGAAGCCGTCGAAGTGGCGGCCACCCACGACGACACCAAGTACGCGCTCGGCTCGGTGTTGAACCATGTGCTGATGCACCAGACCATCATCGGCCAGGAGGCCATGCTGCAGCTCGAGATGGCCGGCGACGACCCCGACGTGATCGTTGGCTGCACCGGAGGCGGCTCCAACTTTGCCGGCATCGCCTTCCCGTTCATCGGCCAGCAACTGCGCGGCGCGGGCAAGACCAAGACGCGCCGCATCGTCGCGGTCGAGCCGGCCGCCTGCCCGTCACTGACCCGCGGCAAATACGCCTACGACTTTGGCGACACCGCCCACATGACGCCGCTGACCAAGATGCACACTCTGGGCTCCACCTTCACGCCACCGGGCTTTCATGCCGGCGGGCTGCGCTACCACGGCATGGCTCCGCTGGTGTCGCACCTGAGCCAGCTCGGCATCATCGAGGCCACCGCCTACCACCAGATCGCCTGCTTCGAGGCCGGCGTGACCTTTGCGCGCGCCGAGGGCATCGTGCCCGCACCCGAGGCCAACCACGCGGTGCTGGGCGCCATCAACGAAGCATTGCGTTGCAAACGCGAAGGCCGCTCCGAGGTGATTCTGTTCAACCTGTGCGGCCACGGCCACTTCGACATGTCGGCCTACAGCGCCTACGCGGCCGGCAAGCTGGTCGACCAGCCCTATGACGAAGCCGAGTTGGCGATGGCGCTGAGCGGCCTGCCGATGGTGCCGGCCTGAAGCCCAGAGGCCGAGAGGGCGTGGGTCGCCGGGTCCTGTGGTCCGGACTTGGGCCGCAGGGACGGCCCGGCGACCCTGCCGCGATTCAGCTCATTTGTCGGCCAATGCCACCGTCGTCTCCGCCGGCTGGCAGGTGTTTTGTTCCAGGCATGCCGCCGTCTGGACCCAGTCGCGTCCCAGGACCACGCGCACGTCGCTGCGCAGGCCTTCGGTCGGCTCGGCGGCGGCCTTGGCATGGGCCGGCAGCGAGCGGGCCACACGTTGGGCGGCTTTTTCCTGGCCGCTGCGGTACTGCACCACCGTCGCCTGTTGCACATACGGCCGCTGGTTGGTCAGGTAGGCGTTGTTCTCACCCTGCGTCGAGAGCCAGCGTCCGACCCGCGCGGCCATGCCGGCCACGCCGTTGCCGTTGCTCACCTCCAGGCGCAAGGCCGGCTCGGCGGCGATCGGGCTGGCCGGCAGCGCGACTGGCACGGTGACGCTTGCAGGCTTGACGCCGAACGTGCTGGCGCCACTGGCCACACTCCGCTCCAGCGACGCGGTCGTCGGCTGGTCGATCACGCGCATCGCCGGCGCGGCCACGGCCCCCGTCGTCGGTGCCGGCAATGCCGCGACCGCCGTGGTCTGCGGGGCCGGGATCGAAACCGTTTGCACCGGCATCGGCACGCTCACCGTGGCGACCATCGGCGCGGGGATTTCGATCACCGTGATCGGTGCCGGCACGTTGATCGTTGTCGGCAGCCTCGCCAATGCAGGTGCTGGTGTGCCAGCGCTTGGCGCGGCGACCTCCGCAGCCATGGAAGCGCTGGGTGTAGCCGCCTGCACCTCAGGCGATGTTTCGACAGGCGCCGCGTCAACCCCATTCGAGACCGCCGCCTTCGCCGCCACCGGAGCCGCGGCCACGCCGTCGCCGCGCTGCACCACCGCCCACTGCGCCAGCGCATCGCGCAAATTCGCCTTCGCCATGGTGTTGGCACCGTCCTGTTTGACGGCCACCTTCAACTCGGTCACCGCTGCGCCCGGCTTGCCCACCAGCAACAACACGTAGCCCAGGTTGCTGCGCACATGGGCGCGCTCGGGGGCCACCGCGACGGCGTTGCGCAAACTGGCTTCGGCCTCGGCATAGCGGCCGGCGCGCGCCAGCGCCACGCCCAGCGCGTTGTGGGCCTCGATGTTC
>JAYSVE010000059.1:0-2374 GCA_043718725.1 Methylibium sp. | reverse complement strand
GTCATCAGGAGTATTTGAACCATGGCACAGAAAAAGGGCGGCGGCTCAACCCGTAACGGCCGCGATTCCCAACCCAAGATGTTGGGCGTGAAGGTGTTTGGCGGCCAGACCATCCCGGCCGGCTCGATCATCGTGCGCCAGCGCGGCACCCGTTTCCACGCGGGCGACAACGTCGGCATGGGCAAGGACCACACGCTGTTTGCGCTGATCGACGGCCAAGTGTCGTTCGCCATCAAGGGTGCCTTGAACCGCCAGACGGTTTTCGTCACCGCGGTCTGATCCTTCAGGCCCGCTAGACGCCGGTTTTCCGGCGGCTTGTCCCCACAGCCCCGGCCTGCCGGGGCTTTTGTATTTTTCGGGCCACACTGTGCCCGATGTTGCCCAGGGGAGTGCACGCATGAAATTCGTCGACGAAGCCACCATCGACATTGCCGCCGGTGACGGTGGGGCGGGCTGCATGAGCTTTCGGCGCGAGAAGTTCATCCCCTTCGGCGGGCCCAACGGCGGTGACGGCGGCCGCGGCGGCAGCGTCTGGGCGGTGGCTGACCAGAACCTCAACACGCTGATCGACTACCGCTACGCCCGCCGCCACGAAGCCCGCAACGGCGAAGCCGGCCGCGGCTCCGACCAGTACGGCGCGGCTTCCGAAGACATCGTGCTGCGGGTGCCGGTGGGCACCATCGTGCGCGACTTCGAGACCGACGAGGTGCTGGCCGAACTGCTCGACCCGGCAGTGAAGGTGCTGCTGTGCAAGGGCGGCGACGGCGGTTTTGGCAACCTGCATTTCAAGAGCAGCACCAACCGCGCGCCGCGGCAGAAAACTCCGGGCTGGCCCGGCGAGGCGAAGAAGGTCAAGATGGAGTTGCGCGTGTTGGCCGACGTGGGCCTGCTGGGCCTGCCCAACGCCGGCAAATCGACGCTGATCACGGCGATCTCGAACGCCCGGCCGAAGATCGCCGACTACCCGTTCACCACGCTGCACCCCAATTTGGGCGTGGTGCGCGCCGGCCCCGAGCGCAGCTTCGTGGTCGCCGACCTGCCAGGCCTGATCGAGGGCGCGGCCGACGGCGCCGGCCTGGGCCACCTGTTTTTGCGCCACCTGCAGCGCACCCGCCTGCTGCTGCATGTGGTCGACATGGCACCCTTCGACGGCTCCGACCCGGTGGCCCAAGCCAAGGGCATCATCAAGGAGCTGCGCAAGTACGATGAATCGCTCTACCAGAAGCCGCGCTGGTTCGTGCTGAACAAGCTGGACATGGTGCCGTTGGAAGAGCGCGAGGCCAGGGTCAAGGACTTCGTCAAACGCATGCGCTGGAAGGCGCCGTACTTTCAGGTGTCAGCGCTGGCGCGTGAAGGCCTCGACCCGATGGTGCAAGCGATCTACGAGCATGTGGCCGCGCACAAAGTGCAGGCGCCGCCCGAGATCGACCCGCGTTTCGATGCGGCCCCGGTGGTGGCGCGGCCCGAGGAGCCGATCGATGACTGATACGGTGGCCGCTGTGGTGCCCGGTTCGGTGGCCGGCCCGGTGGCCGGCTCGGTGGTCGGCAACCCTGCCGAGGTGCTGAAGTCCGCCCGCCGCCTGGTTGTCAAGGTCGGTTCCAGCCTGGTCACCAACGAGGGCCGGGGCATCGACCTGGAGGCCGTCGGCAACTGGTGCCGGCAATTGGCTACTTTGGCCGCACAGGGTCGTGAGTTGGTGATGGTGAGCAGTGGTGCGATCGCCGAAGGCATGAAGCGCCTGGGCTGGCACACCCGGCCGACCGAGTTGCATGAACTGCAGGCCGCCGCGGCCGTGGGCCAGATGGGCCTGGCACAGGCCTACGAAAGCCAGCTGTCCAAACACGGCATGGGCAGCGCCCAGGTGCTGCTGACACATGCCGACCTGGCCGACCGTGAGCGTTACCTGAACGCCCGCTCGACCTTGCTGACGCTGCTGACGCTGCGCGTAATCCCGGTGATCAACGAGAACGACACCGTGGTCAACGACGAGATCAAGTTCGGCGACAACGACACGCTAGGCGCGCTGGTGGCCAACCTGGTCGAAGCCGACGCGCTGGTGATCCTGACCGACCAGCGCGGCCTGTATTCGGCCGACCCGCGCAAAGTGCCGGACGCCCGCTTTATCGACAGCGCCACGGCCGGTGATCCGGCGCTGGAACTGATGGCCGGCGGCGCTGGATCGGCCATCGGCCGCGGCGGCATGTTGACCAAGATTTTGGCGGCCAAGCGCGCCGCAGGCAGCGGTGCGTCGACCGTGATCGCCTGGGGCCGCGAGCCAGACGTGTTGCTGCGCCTGGCCGCAGGTGAGGCCATCGGCACCGCGCTGCTGGCCGGCACGCCCAAGCTGGCCGCGCGCAAGCAATGGATGGCCGA
>JAYSVE010000580.1:0-3691 GCA_043718725.1 Methylibium sp. | reverse complement strand
CACCCGAGGTTTAGCGCTGAGCGGCCCGGGCGCGAGTCCGGCCCGCTGAGGTTGCGCCCTCACGCAGGGGCTTGAACCGCGCGGCGGTGGCGCGCTACAAGCGGCCGAGGGTCAACCGCAGCACCCGGTCACAGCGTCCGGCCAGCGACTCGTCGTGGGTCACCAGCACAAACGCCATGCCGCGCCGGCGGGCCAGGTCGAGCATCAGCGCAAACACGCCGTTGGCGGTTTCGCGGTCGAGGTTGCCGGTGGGCTCGTCGGCCAGCACACACGCGGGCTGGCCGGCCAGCGCGCGCGCAATCGCCACCCGCTGGCGCTCGCCGCCGGAGAGTTGCGACGGGCGGTGGCGCACCCGCTCGGCCAGCCCGACCTGGGTGAGCACGTCCAGCGCCTGGGCGCGCGCGGCGGGCTTGTCCAGGCGACGAATCCGCAGCGGCATGGCGACGTTGTCGAGCGCGCTGAACTCCGGCAGAAGGTGGTGGAACTGGTAGACGAAACCGAGCTGCCGGTTGCGCCAGTCGCCCTGCTCGGAGGCGCTCATCGCGGCAAAGTTGCGACCGCTCAACTGCACCGAGCCCTGCGTCGGCGCTTCGAGCCCGCCCAGCAGGTGCAGCAGCGTGCTCTTGCCCGAACCCGAGGCGCCGACGATGGCGACCGTCTCGCCCCGGCGCACTTCGAGGTCGACGCCCTGGAGCACGTGGACATCGAGCCGGGACGCGCCGGCGCCGTCGGTGAAACGCTTGTGCAGGCCTTGCGCGCGGATCACGACGTCACTCATAGCGCAGCGCCTCGGCCGGCTGCACCCGGCTGGCGCGCCAGCTCGGATACAGCGTCGCCACGAACGACAGCAGCAGCGAGATCACGACGATGGGCACGATGTCATCGGCCTGCGGATCGCTGGGCATCTGGCTGATGAGGTAGATGCTGCTGGGCAGGAAGCTCACACTCAGGGCGCGCTCGATGGCCGGCACGATGACGTCGATGTTGAGCGCGATGCCCAGGCCCAGCAGCACCCCGGCCAGGGTGCCGATGACACCGGAGGCCGCGCCCTGCACCATGAAGATGCTCATGATCGACCGCGGGCTGGCGCCCAGGGTGCGCAGGATGGCGATGTCGGCCTGCTTGTCGGTGACCGTCATCACCAGCGTCGAGACCAGGTTGAACGCCGCCACCGCGACGATCAGCGTGAGGATGATGAACATCATGCGCTTCTCGAGCTGCACCGCCGAGTAGTAGTTGCGGTTGGTGCGGGTCCAGTCGCGCACATTGACCTGCGGGCCGAGGTTCAGGCCCAGGTCCATCGCCACCTCGCGGGCCTGGTTCAGGTCTTTCAGGCGCAGTTGCACGCCGGTCGGGCCTTCGACGCGGAACAGCTTGGCCGCGTCGTCCAGGTGCACCAGCGCCAGCCCGTTGTCGTATTCGAAATGGCCGGCGTCGAAGGTGCCGACCACGGTCAACTGCTTGAGGCGCGGCACCACGCCGGCGGGCGTCACCTGGCCCCCGGCCGCGGCGAGGGTGATCTTGTCGCCCACCCGCACGCCCAGCGAGCGCGCCAGCTCGCCGCCCAGCACGATGCCCCAGCCGCCGGGCACGAGCCGGGCGAGCGTCGTGTCCTTCAACCGCGCCGCCAGGTCGGTGACGCTGGCCTCATCAACGGGTGAAATGCCACGCACCAGCACCCCGCGCATCTCGTCGCCGCGGGCGATCAGCGCCTGCGACGCGATGAACGGTGCCGCGCCGATCACCTGGGGGTTGCGCCGCGCCTGCGCGGCGGTGGCCTGCCAGTCGGCGAGCGGATTGCCCTCGCGGTCGAACACTTCGATGTGCGAGATGACCGAGAGCATGCGGTCGCGCACCTCCTTCTGGAAGCCGTTCATCACCGACAGCACGATGATCAACGCCGCCACGCCGAGGGCGATGCCCAGCATCGACACGCTGGAGATGAACGAGATGAAACCGTTGCGCCGCCCGACCCGACCGGCACGGGTGTAGCGCCATCCAATCTGAAGTTCAAAGGGCCAGTTCATGGGGGTGGGATGCTACAGGAGGGCCTGCCCCGCCGACCCCGGGCCACGCCGGATAATCGCCCCGCATGCACCTGTTGATTCCGTTCGCCTCCGCGCTTTCCGACGCCGCCGCCGAGGTCACGCGCGAGTTGCGTTTGCCGTCGCTGTCACGCTTGCTGGGGCGCCTGGTGGCCACAACGCGCGACGAGGCCGATGAAGCCTGTTTGTCGGCACCCCACGAACGCGCCCAGGCCGCCGCCTGGGGCTGGCGACACGTCGACGGCGGGCTGCCCTTTGCGGCGCGCGCCGCAGCGGCCGATGGCATCGATGTCGGCGACCAGGCCTGGGGCCTGCTGACGCCGACGCATTGGGACGTGGGCCGCGACCATGTCAGCCTGGCCGACCCGAGCGAACTGGCGTTGGACGAAGCCGAATCGCGCGCGCTGTTCGACGCGGTGCGCGGCCTGTTCGAAAGCGAAGGCTTCGTGCTGATGTGGGGCGCGCCGTCGCGCTGGTATGCCGCGCACCCCAGCCTGGCCGATTTGCGCTGTGCCTCGCCGGACCGGGTGGTCGGCCGCAATGTCGACCTGTGGCTGCGCGGCGCCACCCAGGCCGGCGCGCCGGCGCGGCTGATGCGACGCTTGCAGAGCGAGGTGCAACTGCTGCTGTACCCGCACCCGATCAACGAAGCCCGCGAAGCGCGTGGCGCGGCGACGGTGAACTCTTTCTGGCTCAGCGGCTGTGGCCGCTTCGCTCCGGCCGACGAGGCCGCGGCGCAGGTCGACGACGCCTTGCGCGGCCCGCTGCTCAAGCGCGACTGGGCCGCCTGGGCCGACGCCTGGCGGGCGCTCGACGCCGGCGCGCTGACCCGCTTGCTGGCGCAACTGGAGCGGGAGCGCGGCGCAGCGGCGAGCCTGACGCTGTGCGGCGAACGCCACACGCAGCGTTTCGAACAGCGTCCGCACACCCTGTTGCAGCGTTTTCGCCAGCGCTGGACCGCGCCGCAACCGCATGCCGTTCTGGAGGCGCTGTGACCACGCCGCTCGCGCCGCGGCCCGCGCCACCGCTCGTGCCACCGCTCGTGCCAAAAGTCACGCTGCGCGACGCGCCACCGCGGGTCGTCTGGGCCCTGGAGCAGGCCGGCGTGCACCCGCTGCTGGCGCGCCTGTTTGCCGGCCGCGGCCTGCGCAACCCCGAAGACCTGGACGACGGCCTGGCGCGCCTGCTGGCGCCCGCCGGTTTGCTTGGCGCTGCGGCGGCGGCGCGCTTCCTGGCCGACGCGATTGCGGCCGGCCAGCGCATCTGCGTCGTCGCCGACTACGACTGCGACGGCGCCACCGCCTGTGCCGTGGCGCTGCGAGGCTTGCGCCTGCTGGGCGCGGCCGCCGACACCCTGCACTACGTGGTGCCGGACCGCGCGGTGCACGGCTACGGGCTGACGCCGGCGATCGTCGACCTGGCGCTGCAAAAAAAACCCGCGGTGCTGCTGACGGTGGACAACGGCATCGCCAGCCTGCAAGGCGTGGCCCATGCGCGCGCGCTGGGCCTGGCCGTGGTGGTGACCGACCACCACCTGCCGGCCCTCCTTGACGGCGCGGTGGTGCTGCCGCAGGCCGATGTGATCGTCAACCCGAACCAGCCGGCCTGCAGCTTTGCCAGCAAGAACCTGGCGGGGGTGGGCGTGA
>JAYSVE010000579.1:0-1575 GCA_043718725.1 Methylibium sp. | reverse complement strand
CACTGAGCCACAACAGAGCGACGCTGACCAGGATCACGCCCCAGCCCAGGCCGCGCCGCGGCAGCACCAGGCGCGCGCCAATCAGCACCAGCAACAGCAAGGGCACCGGCGGCAGCAACAGCGCGGTCAGGACGGGTTTCCAGGCTGCCAGGTCGAGCAGGGCAAAGAGACTGTTCACGGCGGGGGAGGGTACTCAGCGGGCAAGGTGGCGGCGATTGTGACGGCCCGACCGGCCTGGCCATCCCCCTTGCGCGTGGGACCGCGGGCCATGCATGATTCCTCGTCACCCACACACGCAGAGGTTTGCATGAACGAGACAGCATCCGCGCTTCGCGCCAAACTGATCCGCAACTTCGACGCCGAGCCCAAGACCCGGGAGCAGCGCGAGCCGCTCTACGACACTGTCTGCGCCCGCCTGGCGCGCGGCACGGCGGCACAGAAGCTGGGACTGAGCGTCGACATCGTGGCCCCGGCGATGCGGTCTTGCCCCTACCACTTTCACTACGCCCAAGAAGAAGCCTTCGTGATCCTTGAAGGCGAGGGCAGCCTGCGCGTCGCCGGCGAAATGCTGCCCATCCGCGCCGGTGACGTGATCTTCATCCCGGCGGGGCCGGACTATCCGCATCAGATCATCAACACCTCCGGTGCGGCGCTGAAGTACCTGTCGATCAGCACGCGCGACAGCCCGGAAGTGGTCGAGTACCCCGATTCCGGCAAGTACCTGGCCTCGGCCACGCGCGACGGCGACGCCTACGGGTTTGCGCGCATTCACCGCGAGAGCGACGACCTCGACTATTGGGACGGTGAGCCTTGATGGAGCAGGCGATGGGTGCTTACCCGGTAGGTATCCATCTATCACCTTTGACACGATGGCGGATGCAATACTGATTTCAGAGGCGGGCCACGACCCGCCCTCGTTCGAACCCCGAAGCCCAGCAGGAGACAACGATGCGCATCATTCCCATTGCACGAACCGCCGCGCTCGAAAGCGCGGGCTGCGGCGAAGAGTCCGGTGAGGTCCCCAAGCTCGACCTGCCATTGGCGCGGCGCGAATTCCTCAAGGGTTCGGGCATCCTGATCGGCACGATCGCCACCGGCAGCGTGTTGGCCGCATTGGCGCCGTCACCGGTGTGGGCGGTCGAGCTCAAGACCTTGAGCAAGGCCGAAGGCGAGACACTGATGAAGATGGGCCGCACGCTGTTCCCGCACAAGAAACTGTCGGATGCGGTGTACGCCTTGCTCGCCAAGGACCTCGACGCCAAGGCCTCGGGCGACGCCGCGACCGCGACCTTGCTGCGTGACGGGATCAAGGCACTCGATGGCGCCGCCGGCGGCAGTTTCGCCAAGGCGAGCGAAGCCAAGCGCCTGGCCGTCGTCAAGGGCATTGAGGGCAACCCGTTTTTCGGCGCGGTGCGCGGCCAGTGCATCACCTCGCTGTACGACAACGACATGGCCTATGCCACCTTCGGCTACCCCGGCTCGGCCTGGGAAAAAGGCGGCTACATCACGCGCGGGTTCCAGGACCTGAAGTGGTTGCCCGCCCCCACCGCCGAGGCCAGCCCCAAGCCGTACATG
>JAYSVE010000578.1:0-1576 GCA_043718725.1 Methylibium sp. | reverse complement strand
CTGGACCGGGGCGGCATCACGGTCATCGACCCCGCCACCGGCCACAGTGAATTTGTGCCCGTGCCGTTGGGCGACCCCCATTGCACCAACTTGTGTTTTGGCGGCGCCGACCTGCGCAAGGTCTACGTCACGCTGTCGCACAGCGGCCGCCTGGTCGAAATGGACTGGCCGCGCGCCGGCCTGCCTGGCACCAACAAGCCCCTTCTGGAGACACGATGAATTTTCTCGTCATCAGCACCCCGCGTGCCGACAAACCTTCGACCGCACGCGACAACCAGAAGCAGTTCTGGGACTGGCTGGCGCCACTGAAGGCCGACGGCACGGCCCAGCATGTCTACACCAAGCTCGGCCGTGGTGCGGTCATCATCTTCCAGGTTGATTCGCACGAAAGCATGCACAAGCTCGTCAACCAGTGGTCTGAATGTGTGCCCGCCACGTTTGAAGTGCAGGCCTTGCTGCCGGCCGACCACCAGGAACGCATTGCACGGGCGGGCACCAACCCGATGGTCTTGTGACCAGGGCCCGCATCTGCCGGCTGCTGATGCTGCGGCTGTTCGCGTGCGCCGCTGCGGCCGGCCTGGCGGGCCTGGGCGGCCTTGCCCAGCCCGCGCTGGCGCAGGGCGCCTACCCCAGCAAACCCATCAAGCTGATCGTGCCCTTCGCGCCCGGTGGCGGCACCGACATCCTGGCGCGCGCTATCGCCGCGCGCATGACCGAAACCCTGGGCCAGCAGGTGTTGGTGGAAAACCGCGCCGGCGGCAACACGCTGATCGGCACCGAAGTGGTGGTGCGCGCACCGGCCGATGGCTACACGCTGCTGATGCAGACCAACAACCTGGCCACCAACCCGACGCTGTACAAGGGCAAGCTCAGTTTCGACACGCGCAAGGATCTGGCGCCGGTGGCGCTGGTGGCGGGCAACCCGCATGTGCTGGTGGTGCACCCCTCGGTGCCGGCGAAGGACCTGAAGGAATTCATTGCGCTGGCCCGCGCCAAGCCTGGCAGCATCAGCTTTGCCACTGCGGGCAGCGGCACCGTCAACCACTTGACCGGCGAGTTGCTGAAGATGCGCGCCGGTATCGACATGACACACGTGCCCTACAAAGGCAGCGGCGCGCTGATGCCCGACCTGCTGGGCGGCCAGGTCAACGCGCTGTTCGCTGCCATGCCCACGGTGACGGCCCTCATCAAGGACCAGCGGCTGCGGCCGATTGCGGTGACCACGCCGCGCCGCTTTCACGGCCTGCCCGACGTGCCCACCATTGCCGAGTCGGGCTTCCCCGGCTACGACCTGAGCTCGTGGTTCGGCATCCTGGTGCCGGCCGGCACGCCTGCGGCGGTGATCGACCGGCTCAATGCCGAGATCAACGGGGCGCTGAAGGACCCCGGTGTGCGCGAGCGCTTGCGCGACTTCGAGATCTTCGGCTCCACGCCGGCCGAGTTCGCGCGCTTCATCGACATCGAAATCGACAAGCTGGCGCAGGTCATTGCGGTGTCGGGTGCCAAGGTCGACTGATGTCCGTCGCAACCACCATGAATCGAATCACCCGCCCTTTCCTGGCGGTCCTGGCCGTCC
>JAYSVE010000577.1:0-1577 GCA_043718725.1 Methylibium sp. | reverse complement strand
CGCGCCACCGCGTGCTGCACCGCATGGCCGCCCAGCGTGGCGCCATAGGTCATGTTGAAAGCGCCCTTCCAGCTCTTGGCCAGGCCGGTGCGCGCGGTTGAAACGATGACTGCGTCGATCATGGTGAGTTTTCCGGTTCAGTTGAAGGTTTTGCCTTCGTCCGCCAGGCGGACCAGCAAGGGCGCCGGCTGCCAAGAGGCATCGGCCCCCGGCTCGGCGGCAAAACGGCGCAACGCGCGCACCACGTTGGGCAGGCCCACCGTGTCGGCGTAGAGCATCGGGCCGCCGCGGTGCAGCGGGAAGCCATAGCCGTTGAGGTAGCAGACGTCCAGGTCGGAGGCGCGGGCGGCGATGCCTTCTTCGAGGATGCGCGCACCTTCATTGACCAGCGCGAAGATGCCGCGCTCGACCACCTCGTCGTCGCTGATCTTGCGCGGCGTGATGCCGTTGGCGGCGCGGTACTCGGTGATCAGCGCTTCAGTCACCGCATCGGGGATGGGGTCGCGCTTGCCGGCCTCGTAGCGGTAGTAGCCCGCGCCGGTCTTCTGGCCGAAGCGGCCGGCCTCGGCCAGCTTGTCGGCCACACCGGGCTTCATCTCGACACCGGCCTCGGCCGCCTTGCGCTTGCGCGTGGCCCAGCCGATGTCCAGGCCGGCCAGGTCGCCCATGCGGAACGGGCCCATCGCCATGCCGTACTTCTGCAGCGCGCCGTCGATCTGCTGCGGCAGCGCGCCGGCGTTGAGCAGGCCCTGCGCCGCCGCGCCGTAACGCGCCAGCATGCGGTTGCCGATGAAGCCGTCGCAGACCCCCGAGACCACCGCGACCTTCTTGATCTTCTTGGCGATGGCCATGCTGGTGGCCAGCACGTCGGGCGCGGTCTTGGCGCCACGCACCACCTCCAACAGGCGCATCACGTTGGCCGGGCTGAAGAAGTGCAGGCCGACCACGTCGGCCGGGCGCTTGGTGAAGCCGGCGATGGTGTCGATGTTGAGGTAGCTGGTGTTGGAGGCCAGGATCGCGCCCGGCTTGCAGACCTTGTCCAGCGTCTCGAACACCGTCTGCTTGACGTCCATGTTCTCGAACACCGCTTCGATCACCAGATCGACGTCGCTGAAGGCGTCATAGCTCAGCGTGCCGGTGACCATGGCCATGCGCTGCTCGACCTGCTCGGGCTTCAATTTGCCCTTTTTCATCGAGTTGTCGTAGTTGCGGCGGATGATGGCCAGGCCCTTGTCCAGTGCCTCTTGGCGCATCTCCAGCAGCACCACCGGGATGCCGGCGTTCAAGAAGTTCATCGTGATGCCGCCGCCCATCGTGCCGGCACCGATCACGCCGACGCTGTTGATCGCGCGCAGTGCGGTGTCGGCGGGCAGGTTGGGGATCTTGGCGGCCGCCCGCTCGGCGATGAAGGCATGGCGCAGCGCCTTCGATTCGGGGCTGGCCATCAGCGACAAAAAGCCCTCACGCTCGGCCGCCACGCCTTGTTCGAAGGTTTTGCCATAAGACGCGGCCACCGCTTCCAGGCACTTCATCGGCGCCGGGAAATTTTTGCCCATTGCGCCCACCGTGTTGCGGGC
>JAYSVE010000576.1:0-3699 GCA_043718725.1 Methylibium sp. | reverse complement strand
CCTTGCGTTTGGCGAGGGCGATGACTTCGGCAAAGGTCGGGATCGCGAACTTGCCGTTGAACTCTTGCGGGCGCTCGGCGAACGCCTGCTTGGCGCGCAGGGTCTTGATCTCGGCCAGCGTGAAGTCCGAGACCCAGAAGCCCTCTTCCGGCGCGCCGTCGAGCGTCACGATGCGACGGCGCGCCGCGAACTCGGGGTGCTCGGCCACGTCGGTGGTGTTGATGATGTTCGGCTCGTGGCGCGCCACCAGGTGCCCGTCCTTGGTGGCGACCAGGTCGGGCTCGATGAAGTCGGCCCCGAGTTCGATGGCCAGTGCATAGCCTTCCAGCGTGTGCTCGGGCAGGTAGCCGCTGGCGCCGCGGTGGCCGATCACCAGTGGTGAGTTGAATTTGTTGTGGTCGCGGTGGTGCTGGCGTTCGGACGCGCTGGCCGACTCGCTGAGGCTGACAAGGCCGATGGCACAGGCCAGGGCGGCGAGACCGGCTGAGAAAGGTCGCATGGTGTTCCTCCAGAATGTTTGCGCAATTGATTCTGGGTGTCGGCCGTGACGCCGCCGTGACGGCTCGACGACGCTTTGCGTCCGGTCTCAGCCTCTCAGCCCAGCAAACCATTCTGCGCCGCATGGTCCGGCATGGCCACCACCGGCTGCGGTTTCCAGCCTTTCTTGCGGTGCTCGGCCACCACCACGGTGTAAATGCCGCCGCGCACATACCACTTGGCCGTGATGCGGATGAAGCGTGGCGCGCAGGCCCGATGGATGTCGTCGAGGATGTCGTTGGTGACCTTCTCGTGGAAGGCGCCCTCGTCGCGGTAACTCCAAAAGTACATCTTCAGGCTCTTCAGCTCGATGCACAGCGCGTCGGCCACCATGTCGATGCTGAAGTGGGCAAAGTCGGGCTGGCCGGTCAACGGGCAAAGGCAGGTGAACTCGGGCACCTCGAACTGGATCACGTAGTCGCGTTGCGGCGCCGGGTTGTCAAAAACATGCAGATCCTTGCTCGGCGCCGTGGGCGGGTTGGGTGGCATGGGGCGCCGCCGGGTCGCGGTTTTGAGTGCTGCGGACTTGGCCATCGGGGTCGGTTTCAGGGGGTTGGAATGGAGGCCGCGATGGTATCATCCAGCCCGTTTGCGGAGGCCCCTGACGACGCCCAGTCGCGCGGAGTTTTCCTAAACGAATCAAGCACTTAGGCGCCAATTGCGTCCGCCGACAGACCCGCCTGCCAGCCCATCTCCATGCGCCTGAACTCGATCAAGCTCTCTGGTTTCAAGTCGTTCGCCGAACCCACCCACTTCCAGCTTCCGGGCCAACTGGTCGGGGTGGTCGGGCCCAATGGGTGCGGCAAATCCAACATCATGGATGCGGTGCGCTGGGTGCTGGGCGAGAGCAAGGCCAGCGAGTTGCGCGGCGAGTCGATGCAGGACGTGATCTTCAACGGCTCGGGCCTGCGCAAGCCGGCCAGCCGCGCCAGCGTGGAGCTGGTGTTCAGCAACGACGACGCGCGCGCCGGCGGACAGTGGAACCGGTTCGCCGAGATCGCCGTCAAGCGCGTGCTCACGCGCGACGGCACCAGCAGCTACTACATCAACAACCAGCCGGTGCGCCGGCGCGACGTGCAGGATGTGTTCATGGGCACCGGCCTGGGCCCGCGCGCCTACGCCATCATCGGCCAGGGCACCATCAGCCGCATCATCGAGAGCAAGCCCGAAGAGCTGCGCATGTTCCTCGAAGAAGCGGCCGGAGTCTCCAAGTACAAAGAGCGTCGGCGCGAGACCGAGCACCGCCTGAAAGACACCCGCGACAACCTGACGCGGGTCGAAGACATCCTGCGCGAGTTGAACAGCAACCTCGAAAAGCTCGAAAAACAGGCCGAGGTGGCCGGCCAGTACCGGCGCCTGCAGACCCAGGGCGAGTTGAGGCTGCACCAGTTGTGGTATCTGAAGCACCGCGACGCGGCGAGCGAAGAGGCCCGCGTCAAGCAGGCCGTGCTGGAGGCGACGACGGCGCTGGAAGCGCGCACCGCCGAGCTGCGCCACGGCGAGGCCGAACTCGAAACCATCCGCCAGGCGCACTACGCGGCCAGCGATGCCTTGCACGCGTCGCAAGGGGTGCTGGCCGAAGCGGCGCTCGAGGTGAGCCGGCTCGAAGAGCGGATTCGCTATGTGGTCGAAGGCCGCCAGCGGGTCGAGGCGCGCCTGGTCGAACTCAAGGTCCAGATCGACCAGTGGGGCGAGCGCCAGACCGAGGCCAGGGACGAACTGGAACAGATCGCCGAGCAGATCACCGGTGCCGACGAAACCGGCGAAGTGCTGCGCGCCCAGGTCGAAGAATTCGCCGCGCATTTGCCGACGCTGGAGGACGCCGTGCGCACGGCCCAGGGCCAGAGCAGCCAGCAGCGCGGCGTCGTCGCCGCGGTGCAGCAGCAGATCCAGGTGCTGGCTTCGGACAGCCGCAACATCGAGGAGCAGCGGCGCCTGCTGCGGACACGGCGCGAGCGGCTCGCCGGAGAACGCGGCCAGCTCGCCGCGCCCGACACCCACAAGCTCGACGAGCTGAAGCGCCAGTTTGACGTGGCCGAAGAAGCCCAAGCGGTGTCGGACGCGCGCTTGCAGCAGTTGAATGAGCAGGTGCCGGCGCTCGACGATGCGCGCCGCGCCCAGCAGGCACAGGTCAACCTGCACGGCGCCAAGCAGGCCGACCTGAGCGCGCGGCTCGATGCGCTGCGCGCGCTTCAGGAAAAGGTCCAGACCGAGGGCAAGCTCAAACCCTGGCTGGCCCGCCATGGGCTGGACTCGCTGCAAGGCCTGTGGACCAGGGTCCACATCGAGCCCGGCTGGGAAACCGCCCTGGAGGCGGCCCTGCGTGAACGCCTGGGCGCGCTGGAGGTGGGCCGCCTGGAGACCGTGCGCGCCTTTGCCGCCGATGCGCCGCCGGCCAAACTGGCGTTCTACACGCCACCGCAGGTGGCCATTGCCAACAGCCACCAGACCCTGCCGCGCTTGAGCGACCTGCTGCGCCTGGCCACTACGCCAGAGCAGGCGGGCCTGAAGGCGCTGCTCAACGACTGGCTCGAAGGCGTCTACACCGCGGCCGACCTCGACGAGGCCCTGGCCGCGCGGGCCAGGTTGACCCACGGCGAAGTCATCATGACCCGCGACGGCCACGCCGTCAGCCAGTTTGCGGTGAGCTTTCATGCCCCCGACTCCGAGCAGTCGGGCATGTTGGCGCGGGCGCAGGAGATCGAGAACCTGGTGCTGCAGTTGCGCGCCCAGGGCTTGATCTTCGAGGAGGCGCGCAGCGCCTCGGTGCGCGTTGAGGCGGCCTACACCGACGCCTCGCAGCGTCTGGTGACGGCACGCCGCGACGCCGCCGAAAGCCAGACCCGGGCGCATCAACTGCAAGTCGAACTGCTGCGCCTGACGCAACTGGTCGAGCAGACCAGCACGCGGCGCGAACAACTCGATGGCGAGTTGGGCGAGATCGATGCCCAACAAGAAGAACTGAACGAGCGCGGCGCCACCGGCGAGGCCCGGTTCGAAGAGCTGGACATGCAGCTCGCCACCACGCAAGAACGCCACGCCGACCTGGACGAAGCCGTGATCGGCGCCGAGCGCAAGCTGGCCGAGGCGCGCGAGCAACTGCGCACGCTTGAACGCGAGGCCCAGGAGGCGCAGTTTTCATCACGCACGCTGGCGGCGCGG
>JAYSVE010000575.1:0-8823 GCA_043718725.1 Methylibium sp. | reverse complement strand
GCACGGCGTTCTTGGACATGTCGATGCCATAGTAGTCCAGCCGCCACAGCAGCGGCGCAATGGCCACATCCAGCATCGAAAAATCGTCTCCAAGCATGAATTTGTTCTTCAGGAAAATGGGCGCAAGCTGGGTCAGCCTGTCGCGAATTTGCGCCCTGGCCTTTTCCATCTGCTTGTCGGTGGGCTTGACGCCACGCGACTCGAGGATGTTGACGTGGGCGAACAGCTCCTTCTCGAAGTTCAGCAGGAACAGACGAACGCGGGCGCGCGCCACCGGGTCGCCGGGCATCAGCTGCGGGTGCGGAAAGCGCTCGTCGATGTATTCGTTGATGATGTGCGACTCGTACAGGATCAGGTCGCGCTCGACCAGAATGGGCACCTCGTTGTACGGGTTCATCAGCGCGATGTCTTCGGGCTTGGCGAAGAGGTCGACGTCGCGAATCTCGAAATCCATGCCTTTTTCAAACAGGACAAAACGGCAACGGTGCGAATAGGGGCAGGTTGTTCCGGAGTAAAGCACCATCATGGTGACGGCTCCTTTGAAAGAATAGGTTTCTTGGGTCGAGACGTGCACAACGCCGTGGCGGGCTGCACTCGGACAACTGACTGCGGCAGTGCCCACCCACCCCGTCGGTCGACAGGCGAACAGGCTTACTTCACATCTTTCCAGTACGCGGCATTGAGCCGCCACGCGAACAGCGCGAACACGGCCAGAAACAGCAGAACCCACACCCCGACCTGCATTCGCTTGCCTTGCGACGGTTCACCCATCCATTGCAGGAAGGCCACCAGGTCGGCGACCGATTCGTCGTACTGCAGCGGGCTCAACTTGCCGGGCGACACGGTCTCGAAGCCATCAAACCGATGCGCCACGACTTTGGGGTTGTGCGCGTCCTTTTCTTCAACGAAGCGTGCGCTGCGCTGGCCTTGCAATTCCCACAGCACATGCGGCATGCCCACGTTGGGGAAGGCCAGGTTGTTCCAGCCCGTGGGCTTGGTTTCGTCGCGGTAGTAGCTGCGCAGATAGGTGTACAAGTAGTCGGCGCCGCTGCCCTTGGAGCCGTCGGCACGCGATCGCGCGATCACCGTCAGGTCGGGTGGGTTGCCGCCGAACCACTCCTTGGCCTGCTTGGGATCGAGTGAAACCTTCATCGTGTCGCCCACCTTTTCGGAGGCGAACATCAGGTTCTTCTTGATCTGGTCCTCGGTCACGCCGAGGTCGCGCAGGCGGTTGTAGCGCATGTACGACGCGGCGTGGCAGTTCAGACAGTAGTTGACGAACAACTGTGCGCCGTTTTGCAACGCGGCCACGTCGGTCAACTTTTCCTGCGGGAACTTGTCCCAGGCGATGCCGTCGCTCGCGGCCGCAGCGCCAGCGATGAATCCGAACGCCGCCAGGAAGGAAATGATCAGCTTTTTCATGGTTGGATATCCGGTGATCGCATCAGTGGGCGGCGAAGACCACACGGTCCGGAACCGGCTTGAATGTGCCCAACCGGCTCCACCAAGGCATCAGCAGGAAGAACCCGAAATAGAACAACGTGCCGACCTGGGACACCCGCTCGCCGATCGGCGAAGGCGGCTGCACCCCCAAGTAGCCCAGCACAAAGAAATTGAGCACGAACACAGCGTAGAGGTACTTGTGCCAGTCAGGGCGATAGCGGATCGACTTGACCGGGCTGGTGTCGAGCCAAGGCAGGAAGAACAGGATGATCACCGCGCCGCCCATGACGACCACGCCCCAGAATTTCGCGTCGATCGCCAGCATGCCAGCCACCAGAGCCACGGCGATGGCGACGATGGCGAGCTTGAACACCATGCCCATCCTGGCCTTGAAGACCCCCAGCACGGCACCGGCCAGGACACAGGCAATCAAGGCGTACATCATCTGGTTGGTGATGGCGCGCAACATCGAGTAGTAAGGCGTGAAGTACCAGACCGGGGCAATGTGCAACGGGGTTTTCAGCGGGTCGGCCGGGATGAAGTTGTTGTACTCGAGGAAGTAGCCGCCGAACTCGGGCGCAAAGAAGATGATCGCGCTGAAGATGAACAGGAACACGCTCACCGCAAAGATGTCGTGCACCGTGTAGTAGGGATGGAAGGCAATTCCGTCCAGGGGAACGCCCTTGGCGTCCAGCTTCGCCTTGATCTCGACGCCATCGGGATTGTTCGAGCCCACCTCATGCAGCGCGATGATGTGCGCGGCCACCAGCCCCAGCAACACCAGTGGGACCGCAATGACGTGAAACGCGAAGAATCGATTCAACGTGGCATCGCCCACCACGAAGTCGCCGCGAATCAGCAGCGCGAGGTCGGGGCCGATGAACGGAACCGCGGCGAACAGGTTCACGATGACCTGGGCGCCCCAATAGCTCATTTGACCCCAGGGCAACAGGTAGCCCATGAAGGCTTCGGCCATCAGGCACAGGAAGATGGCGCAGCCAAAGACCCAGACCAGCTCGCGCGGCTTGCGGTAGCTGCCGTAAAGCAACCCGCGAAACATGTGCAGGTAGACGACCACGAAAAAAGCGCTGGCGCCGGTGGAGTGCATGTAGCGCACCAGCCAGCCCCAGGGCACGTCGCGCATGATGTACTCGACCGAGCCGAAGGCCAGCGCCGCATCGGGCTTGTAGTGCATCGTGAGGAAAATGCCGGTGACGATCTGCAGCACCAGGACCAGCAACGACAGCGAGCCGAAGATGTACCAAAAGTTGAAGTTCTTCGGGGCGTAGTACTCGCCCATGTGCTCATTGAAAAGCTTGGTGGCCGGAAAGCGATTGTCGATCCAGGTCATCAGCTTCTGCGTGACCGGCGCTCCGGCCGGGGCTGCCTTGAAAGTTGCCATGTGGGTTCTCGTCTGTTTGCCGTTGCGGTCAGGGCATCAAGCTGCTTTGTCCGAGCCGATCAGCAAGACCGTGTCGGAAACATACATGTGCGGCGGCACTTCGAGGTTGTCGGGCGCGGGCTTGTTCTTGTAGACGCGTCCGGCCAGATCGAACGTCGAGCCATGGCAGGCGCACAGGAAACCACCCGCCCAATCGTCCGGCAACGAGGGCTGGGGCCCTGGGGTGAACTTGTCCGACGGCGAGCAGCCCAGGTGGGTGCAAATGCCCACGGCCACCATGATTTCAGGCTTGATCGAGCGGTGGTCATTGCGCGCGTATTTCGGCGTCAACTCGCCGGGCTTGCGCTCGGAGGCTGGATCGGCCAGCAGCGCGTCGACGTTTCTCAAGCCCGCCAATTGCTCGGGCGTGCGCTTGATGATCCACACCGGCTTGCCACGCCACTCGACGGTGAGTTTTTCGCCCGGCTTGAGGGCACTGATGTCCACCTCGACCGAAGCACCGGCGGCGCGGGCGCGCTCCGAAGGTAGAAAACTGCTCACGAACGGCACCGCTGCAAAGCCGGCACCCACCGCTCCGGCACATCCAGAAGCAATGATCCAGGTCCGTTTGGCGCTGTCGACTGGGCTGTCACTCATGTAGTTCCTCGAACAAGTCATCGGGTCAGGGTCAACCCGGCATTCTAACGGACGATGCGGGCGTTCCCTGGGTCCGATGCGGTGTCTTGGCGACACCGGGGCAGCCGAACTCGCGAGGCAGCCTGAATGCCAATCGGCGTGGTCGGGTCAACGCCGGGTGAAGCCAGACCAGCGCGTCGGCGGCCATCGCCCATGCGCAGCAGCCATGAAAAAAGGGCGCGCATCGATCTGGCGCCGGCCGACGACTGTTGCGCTTGTGCGTGAAATTCGTGCCGCCCTGAAACGGTTGCCGCCGGCCCCGCACGGCTTGCCGGGACAATTCGGGCCATACTTGAACTCTGCCCCGGTGGGCGCCGCAGGGCGCGCCGGGCCTAGTTTGCCAATGGGCCGCGGCCTGGTGTGAGATGAATCCGACCGAACCGCCTTTGCAAGCCGCGCTCGACGCGGCCCTCGTCCAGATTCAAACGACCGCGGCCACGGTGGCCGATCGCGTCTCCGACATGCTGAGCACGATGGCGGAGTCCAGCGCGCGCATCATGGAGCGCGACCTGATGCTGGCGTCGCGCAATGAATTGCTGCGAAACATGGTTTCGTTCAATGTCGTGTTCAAGGACACGCTGCAAGCCAAGGTGAACGAGGACCTCACTCCGCGCCACACGCCGGCGCGCAGCCTTGGCGCCACCGACTGGCAGGCGCTCAGTTTGGTCAACGACAGCGAGGTCGAAGAACGCATGTTCTCCGATCGCATCTCGCAGCAGATCGCGCACGAATGCGAAGCCGAACTGCGTGAGCTGAACACCTACATGCGCGCGGTGCTGCGCTCGGCCCGCGTCGACGATGCCCGCAACCCGCTGCGCGCCGAGATCGTCGGCGCGGCCCTGTACGGCGCCATCGAAGGGCTGACGGATCAGGTCGACCTGCGCAAGCTGCTCACGCGCGACATGGGCTGGGCCATGGCGCGCGCGATGCCGGTGTGCTACGCCGAGATCGTTCGGAACCTCAAGGCGCGGGGCGTGCATCCGGTGGCGTTGACGGTGCGGTCCGTCGAGGGGCCGGGAAACTTCATCGGTTCGGCAAACTCCGGCTACGCCACCGCGGGACGGGACTGGCAAACCACCGGCAGCCACGCGCACGAGTTCAACCGGGCGGCCGGGCCGGCGTCGGATTCGCCGGCAGACGTTGACGGGTCAGGCCCACCCACCGGCGCCACCGGGGCCGGGCGCGCGCAAAGTTCGTTCGGCCCGGCCAGCACACGCGCCGCACCGCTGAGCGGACGTGGCGGCGCGGCGGCGCGCCACCCGGTCTCCGTCTCACCCGCCGACGCGCAGTTGATGACCTTGTTGCGACGCCTGACCGCCTTGGCCAGCCGGCCCGGCGATCTGGACGGGTTGCCGCCCACCTCGGGCGGCCATGGACCGAATGTTCACGAAGGCAGAGGGGGCGGATTTGCGGAGACCGCAGCGTCCGGTGCGTCGACCGCGGAGACGCCGCATGGCGGGGGTCTGCCCGGCATGGTGGCGGTGAACCTGATTCGCGCCCACCGCGAGGAGCTTCGTCAGGCCTCCAGCGGCAGGCTGGATCACATGGTGATCGACGTCGTCGGCAGCCTGTTCGACCAGATCCTGTCCGATGCGCGCGTGCCGCCTCAGGTCGCGCGGCAGATCGCCCGCCTGCAGTTGCCCGTGCTGCGAATGGCGCTCAACGATTCAAGCTTCTTCTCGTCCCGGCGCCACCCGGTGCGCCGGTTTGTCAACCGCATGGCGTCGCTGGCCTGCGCGTTCGACGATTTCGAAGCCGGCCCCGGAAAAGAGTTCATCACCCGAGTCCAGGAGTTGGTCCAGGAAATTGTCGAAGGCGACTTCGACCAGATCGAGATCTACCTGGCCAAGTTGTCCGAGCTGGAAAGCTTCATCGCTCGTCAAACCCTCGTGGCCGTCGAGCACACCGGCACGGCGACGACCCTGGAGAGCAAGGAGTCCGAGCTGCGCATGCAGCAGCGCTACATGCTCCAGTTGCAAAATGCGCTCGCACCGTTGTCGCTGCCGATTTACCTGCGCGAGTTTCTCTCGCAGGTCTGGAGCCAGGCGCTGGTGCTGGCGGTCAGCCGCGATGGCGTCAACTCGGACCGCGCGCAGCGCTACCGGCGGGTCGCGCGCGACCTGGCGATGAGCATTCAACCCAAGGGCTCGCCGGCACTGCGCAAGATCTTCCTGATGCAGTTGCCGCCGCTGATGAAAGACCTGTACGAAGGGATGGCGCTGCTGGGCTGGTCGGAGGCAGCCCAGAAGGAGTTTTTCGGCAAACTGCTTCCGGCGCATGCCGAGTCGCTCAAGGGCCAACCACTGTCAGAGCTTGACCACAACCTGATGGTCAAGCAGCTCGACGCGGTGTTCGGCAAGCCCATGCCCGGCACGGACTCGTCTGCGCCGGCGGAAGCCATCCCGCAGGTCGAACCGGGCGTCGAGATCGAGACCCGCTTCACCCCGGAGGAGGCACAGGCCGTCGGCCTGGTCAAGGAAAGCGCGGTCGACTGGACCGGCAAGGTCGATATCGATCTCGGTGCCGAAGGCGCCACCGGGGTCAGCGACGCAAGCACCCTGCACCTTGGCCTGGACATCAACCTCGACCTGGCCAGCACCGGGCCGCAGGATGGCGCGAAAGGGGCTCGGCTGATGGACTACATCCAGCTCGGTTTTGCCTACCAGATGCACCTGAAGGACCAGTGGCACAAGGTGCGCCTGACCTTCATGAGCCCGGGTCGAACCTTTTTCGTCTTCAGTCGCGGCAAGGATTCCCAGGAAACCATCTCGATGACCTCGCGCATGCTGATGCGCATGTGCGAGAGCGGCCGCTTGCGCGCCTTCGAGAACGCCTACCTGATGGAGCGTGCGACCCAGCGTGCGCGCAAGCAACTCGCCGCCATGAAGGTCGGCGCGTCGCGCCACTGAGCGCTGCGCGCCGTCACGTCATCACGGGGCCGCGAGCCGCCTGGCCATTCGAACCGCTGCCCGCAGGCTTTGGACATCGGCCAGGCCCTTGCCGGCGATGTCGAACGCCGTGCCGTGGTCCGGACTGGTGCGCACGAAGGGCAGGCCCAGGGTCACATTGACGCCATGCTCGACGCCGAGGTACTTGACGGGGATCAAGCCGTGGTCATGGGTCATCGCGACCACGATGTCGAATTCGCCGGGGTGGCCCGGCGCATTGCGGGCGCGCATGAACACGGTGTCGGGCGCGAACGGGCCGCGCGCGTCGATGCCCATGGCGCGCGCCGCCTGCACCGCCGGGCCGATGGTTTGGATCTCCTCGTCACCGAACAGCCCGCCTTCGCCAGCGTGCGGGTTCAGGCCAGCGACCGCGATGCGCGGGTTCGGCCGGCCCCCGCGCGCCGCCGCGTCGTGGGCCATGCAAATCGTCTGCAGCACGCTGTCGAACGTCACTGCCGCGATAGCCTTGCGCAGCGACATGTGGATCGTCACCAGCACCGTGCTCAACTGGTCGTTGGCGAGCATCATGCGCACCGGCGGGGGTGGCAGCGGCCCCGACCAGGCCAGCGCCTGCAGCATTTCGGTGTGACCGGGGAATCCCACGCCCGCGGCGCTGAGCGCCTCCTTGTGGATCGGCGCGGTGACGATGCCGGCAATCTCGCCGCCAAGCGCCAATTGCACCGCCATTCGAATACTGGCGGCCGCTGCGGCGCCGGCACGGGCGTCGACCCGACCCAGGCTCGCCTGCAGCAAGCCGGCGTCCAGCGCCTGGACCTGCAACACCGGAATGCACCGGGGCGGGACATGCGCCAGATCGGCCACCGCGTCGATGCGAGCGACCGGCAACAGGCCCCCGACCCAGCCTGCCGCACGGCGCATCACATCAACGTCCCCGACCACCACGCAATCGGTGGCCTCCGGGCCCAGATAGAGTTTGGCGATGATCTCGGGCCCGATGCCACAAGCGTCGCCCATGGTCAGTGCCAGGGGTTTGCCGGGCGAGCCGGGCGGGAGCGGAGTCATTCGGGCATTGTCGCCAGAGCCGGCCGACGCACTCATCACGCGGGGTTGTCGATGTCGATGAATCGGTGTTGCAGACCGAACTTCGCCGCGACATGCTGGGCCACGGCAGGCGCGCCGTAGCGTTCGCTCGCGTGGTGGCCACAGGCGAAATACGCGACGCCGGTCTCGCGCGCATAGTGCGCCTGCGGCTCCGAGATTTCGCCGGTGATGTACGCATCGGCCCCGGCCGCGATCGCCGCCTCGAAATACCCCTGCGCCCCGCCGGTGCACCAGGCCAGCCGGCGCAGCGGCCGGCCATCGCCGTTGACGACGGTGGGCGCGCGGCCCAGCCGCAACTGCAGCAAGGCCGCCACGTCCGGCACCGTCAGCGGCTGCGCGGCGCTGCCGATGAAGCCCAGTTCCTGCTCGCCGAAACGAGCCTCTGCCGCCCACTGAAGGCGCGCGCCGAATTGCGCGTTGTTGCCCAACTCGGGGTGCGCATCAAGCGGCAGGTGGTAGGCGAACAGGTTGATCTGGTGCGCCAGAAGCAACTCCAGGCGCTGTTTCAGCCAGCCGGTGACGCGACCGTCGTGCCCCTTCCAGAACAGGCCGTGGTGGACCAGGATGGCGTCGGCCCGGGCCTTGACGGCCGCCGCGATCAGGGCGCGGCTGGCGGTTACGCCGGAGACAATTTTGTGCACCTCGGGTTTGCCCTCGACCTGCAACCCGTTCGGCCCATAATCTCTGAAACGGCCCACATCGAGCAGGGTGTTGAGGAACAACTCGATCTCACCGCGTGCGGCCATCACCCCATCCTTCCATGCGCAGAACCTGGCTCATTTTCTCCCAAGCGGTCACGGTCGCCGTGGCCGTGCTGTTCGTCGTGGCCACGCTCAAGCCCGAATGGCTGGCACGCCGGGGCGAGGCCGTGCTCCCGACGGTGGCGAGCAGCGTCGTTACACCGCCTGCCGTCGTCCAGGCCGTGGCGGTGGGCGGCGCGGCCACCACCAGTTACAGCGCCGCGGCCAGACGCGCAACGCCGGCGGTGGTCAGCATCACCGCCAGCAAGGCCCCGACGCGCCATCCCAACGCCAACGACCCGTGGTTCCAGTTTTTCTTCGGCGAGCGCGCACGCCAGATGCCCACCGAGCCGCAGGTGGGTCTGGGCTCGGGCGTGATCGTCTCGGCCGACGGTTACCTGATCACCAACAACCATGTGATCGCCGACGCCAGCGACATCGAGGTCATGCTGGCCGATGGCCGCCAGGCCCAGGCCAAGCTCGTGGGCACCGACCCGGACACCGACGTGGCGGTGCTCAAGATCGAGCTGGATCGGCTGCCTGCGATCGGATT
>JAYSVE010000574.1:0-3700 GCA_043718725.1 Methylibium sp. | reverse complement strand
CCGGATCGGAAGCAACCTGCGCTGCATGCATCTGGACCTTGCGTTGTTGGCTGTTGGACATACCTACCTCTTTGCGCACTGATCTCTCGGGGGTAGGTGTAGCAGGTCATATTGGCACGGGGGGGCCGCCGACGAACACACCAAGCCGGCTAAACACCGTCTGCTCGTCGGGCGTCAGCAGACCGTGGCTCCATTCGAGTGCGGCACGCAGCGTCTGGTGGCGGCGCAACACCGCGCGCGTACCACCGGTCAGGATGTGGAAGCGTTCGTCGAGCCGCGTCCGCAAACCTTCGATGCCAAGCAGCCGTGCGCGGGCAGCGGCCAGCTCGATCGCCAGCGGCATGCCGTCGAGCCGACGGCAGACTTCCGCAATGCTCGCAAGATTGGCGGCGGTCAGCTGCAGGCGCGGATCGGCAGCCTTGGCGCGCGCGACGAAAAGCTCGACCGCCGGTGACGACGCGTCCGGCCCCCCGATCGGCAGACTGCCGAGCCGATAGACCTGTTCCTCGTTCGTGTGCATGGCTTCCTGACTCGTGACAAGAACGTGCAGCGCGGGTGCATCGCGCAACAGGATGCGAACACACTCGGCCGCCGCGTCCAGTAGGTGCTCGCAGTTGTCGAGAACCAGCAGTGCGGTCTGGCTCCGCAGCAACGCAACCACTGCTTCGAGTACCGGCCGCTCATTCCCGGCACGCACGCCGAGTGCCTGGGCGATTGCTCCGGCGACTAGAGCGCCATCGTTCAGCGTCGCCAACTCGACCCACCACACGCCGTCGGGAAACCGCTCTCGCTGCGCGTTCGCGACGGTCAGTGCAAGCCGGGTCTTGCCGATGCCGCCGGCGCCAACGATTGCGACCTGCGCGTGAGCGTGCAGCATCTCAACGATAGCCAGTCCATCGCTCTCACGACCGTAAAGCGGCTCTTGATTTACCGGCAGATTTGTCGGCGCAGCCGCTGGGGAGGGCGAGGCGGGCGGCGTGGTTCGCTCCGACACAACTACGGGCGCGGCGGGCGCGGCAACCCTTGCAGGGGCCTCCACTGCGGCAGTAAAGCGGTATCCGCGCCCGGGAATGGTGGCGATCGCCTGTGGTCCCAGCAGCTTGCGCAGCGCCGAGATGTGCACTTGCAGGTTGTTCTCTTCGACGACCACACCGGGCCAGACAAGGTCGAACAGTTCGTTCTTGTCTACCGCGCGCTCGCGACGCTCGACGAGTGCCAGCAGCAGATCAAAGGCGCGTGCGCCGAGCTTCGCGGGCTGATCGTCGATCCGCAGCTGGCGTTGCGCAACGATGAGCCGAGCGGTGCCGAAACGGAACTCTGGGGTCGGAGGGTCCATATTTTCTAGCAAGCATCCCATCTCAATGTATCGGCTCAGAGCACGGACGGTTCACAACGATTCAGCCGGATTAAGGCGCGGCTCAAAGACCTGAACGGTGCACCGGCCGGAACATTCATTCCTCACCAACCACCTGAAGGAAACGCCATGGAACCCAATTCATTGAAGCAACGCCTCGTTTTGATCGCGCTTGCCGCATTGGCCTCGACCAGCACGATCGCAGTCATGGTGCTGGTGCCGATGGCCGCCAGCGGCGGCCTGGCCTGACGCGCAGTCACAAGCAACGTTAAAGGAGAACCTCATGAGCAGCAAGACAAAGCACACGCAACGGGCGTCATTGATCCTCGCCGTCACGTTCGTCGTCAGTCCCGGGGTCATGGCTGACGCCGTATGCGACTGGAACACCAGAGCCGGCGACATCGTGGTCAGCGCGCGGATAGGCCCTCCACCCGCCAACCGCGCGATGGCAATCACGAACACAGCCGTCTACGAAGCCGTGAACACGATCACGAAACGCTACCCTGCCGGGGCGTTGAAACTGGAAGCAGCGCCAGGCGCTTCGGTCGACGCCGCGATCGCGGCTGCCAACCGCACAACGTTGGCGAAGCTGCTCCCGATGCAGCAGGTTGCGATCGACGGCGCATATCAAGCAGCGTTGGCAAAGATCGCCGACGGCACAGCCAAGACCTCGGGCATCGCAGTGGGCGAGCAAGCTGCTGCGGCGATCCTTGCATTGCGTGCCGAGGACGGCGCCACTGCCGGCGAAACCTATCGACCGCACACGGCGGCCGGTGTCTACGTGCCCACGGTGATCCCTGCGGTCACGCAATGGCCGCAGCGCAAACCCTGGCTCATGACCACCGCATCGCAGTTCCGACCCGGCCCCCCGCCTGCGCTGACGAGCCCGGTGTGGACGCGCGACTTCAACGAAGTGAAGGCGCTCGGTGTCAAGGGCAATTCGCGACGCACTGCCGAGCAGACGCAGATCGGCAGCTTTTGGGAAGCAACCTTGCCGCCGATCTTCAACGGAATCGTCCTCTCGATTGCCGATGCTCCTGATCGCGAGGTGACGCAGAACGCCCGACTCTTCGCCGCGGTAGCGCAAGCGGCAGACGACGCGCTGCTCGCGGTGTTCGAGGCCAAGTACCACTACAACTTCTGGCGGCCGATCACCGCCATCCGCAACGGCGACCTCGACGGCAACGATGCGACGGAGCGCGACGCTGCGTGGACGCCGTTCGTGGAAACGCCGATGCACCCCGAGTACCCGTGCGCGCACTGCATCGTCGCCGCAGCCGTCGGCACCGTGCTTCAGGCGGAAGTGGGCCGTGGACCGATGCCGACCCTGACGACGACGAGCTACCTAGTCAAAGGCCCGGCGCGGAACTGGACGAAGATCGATGACTTCATGCAGGAGGTGGCGAACGCGCGTGTCTACGACGGCGTGCACTACCGCAACTCAACCGAAGTCGGCATCGCAATGGGCAAGCAGGTTGGTGCGCTTGCGGTAGCGAGGTTTTTGCGTCGGTCTGACTAGTCGTCCATTTCAAACTTGGCGGGGGGGGCAAAAGAGCGCCCCTCAGCCCCGCGCACACGCGTGCTTCAGCATGTGCAAGACCTCCACCAGGTCCAGCGCGGCTCAATCGCTGCGAGGGCCGCCCTACCAGTGGCTTACCTCGATTGGCGCCTTCCAGCAACTACTTGCGGTCACCTCTGGTACGAATATGCTTATGTGAGACCGGAAGCTGACCGTGGCCAGCGGCAGGTCGTGGCCGTTATGAAAAGACTTTCATAACGGCCATTATGAGAAGACGCCGGTTATGACAAGACCGTGGACGGCGAGTGCCCAGAACACCACGTAGACGGATGGTTCATGGCACTGGTGCACTTCTCATAATCTTGGCCCGACGTGGAGCGCGGTGCGCCGCGCCGCAAGCAAGGCCAGTCATCCGATTCAGATGCCCGCCGCGTCGCTTCCCTCGGAAGTCGAACCGTGCAACGGCGATCAAGTACGCCCAGAGTCCGCCAGGGTCATGCGCGCTCGATCACTGCGTTCCTGCAAACTTATGGCACGTGACGGCTGCCTTTGCACCGAAGATCGCGAGTGTTTGCAGGGCTTTCCGAGCAGTGCCTACGCTGAACTTGCCATAGCCGAGGTCTTCTCATAATGTCCGGGACTTGCCAAGGGGAGCCTTCGCACCACGGTCTGCTTAGCGTCGCCTCGCTGACGTTCGCCAACGAAGGATCGAACGCACCCAGCAGGCTGATCGGCAACAGTCAGATCGATGCGAATGAATGCAATTCGGTAGGAGGGAATCGCGTGGCATCACCGAGGCTTGGCGCGCCTGCGCGCGGCCTTCTTCT
>JAYSVE010000573.1:0-3703 GCA_043718725.1 Methylibium sp. | reverse complement strand
CACTTGCACGCCCGCGCCAACGGGATGCAGCGCGGCGCAGTGCCGCGCCCCGCTTTTCAAGGCGCAGCGGAAGTTCGCCGCAAGCCCGCCACGTAGCGCAGCGGCTCTGGCGCATAACACTCGCGGTGTTCGACGCCGGCCGTCAATTCCAGAATGTCGCCGGCGCGATGGGTGCGCCGTGCCTCGCAACTCTCAAGAAACAAAATGCCGACACCGCCCAAACATCCCGTTCGCCCTGAGCCTGTATTTCCGACAGCCCTGAGCTTGACGAAGGGAGGGTCGTGGCCCGCCACCCGGCTTCGACTTGCCTTCAGTCCTGAGCGTGTCGAAAGGTCAGCCCGAACGGGGGGGTATTGAATCGTCTCTTCGCGAACGCCGGGCGCCGCCAGGGGCCTGGGATGCTCACGATGGTCAATTCGCCTTCCTCAATCAGAAGGCGGGTGTCGAAATCGTGGCAGTGGGGTTGGCTGTCTGCGCCGCGTTCGATGTGCCGGTGCTTGATGTCCAGGTACCCGTCGCGACGCAGCTGATGCTCGAATTCGTCCTTGGTTATGTTGCGCTCTCCTTTGCATAAGCTGCTTTTGCCACTGACTTTGCCGCTGTCCTTGCGACACGATCTTGCGACACGATCTTGCGACACGATCTTGCGACATTTTGTACCGACGAGTACACTGAGATACTCATAGACAATACGTCAATCCGGCGCCCGCAACTGCATGCACACCATCAAACGACTCGGCCTTGCTCTCGTGATCGGGCTGCTGGCCGGCACCGCGCTGGCGCAGCCCTACCCGAACCGCCCGGTGCGGCTGCTGGTGCCGTTCCCCCCGGGCTCGGGTTCCGACGTGGCGGCGCGTTCGATCGCACAGCAGTTGACTGCCACGCTCGGCCAGGCCTTTGTGGTCGAGAACAAACCCGGCGCCGGTGGCTCGATCGCCGCGATGGAGGTGGTGCGTGCCGCCCCTGACGGCTACACGCTGCTCGTGGGGTCAAGCTCCTCACTCGCGGCCAACGTGGCGCTGCTGAAGAACATGCCTTACGACCCCGCCAAGGACCTGGCGCCGGTGGCCGGTGTGGCCGACAGCGTCACCGCGCTGATCGTCAAGCCCAGCTTTCCGGCCAAGACGCTGCGCGAGTTCATCGCCCACGTCAAGCAGAACCCGGGCAAGGTGAACGCCGGCTACGGCTCGTCAAGCACCCAGATCAGCCTGGCGCAATTGAACAAGCTGGCCGGTCTGGATGTGGTTGCGGTGCCTTACAAGGGCACGCCGCTGGCCGTCAACGACCTGTTGGGCGGCACGCTGGATGTCACCTTCGCCGACCTGGGCAGCGTGCTGGCGCATGTCAAGGCCGGCACGCTGCGGGGCATCGCGCTGACGACGCCGCGACGCAGTGCGTTGGTGGACTGGCCGCCGATTGCCGACACCCTGCCAGCCTACGACGACATCACCGGCTGGATCGCCGTCGTCGGCCCCGCAGCCTTGCCGCGTGAGGTGGCCGACAAGCTCGGCGCTGCCATCACGCAAGCTTTGCAGCATGCCGACGTGAAGGCGCGCCTGACGCTGTTCGGGCTGGCGCCGATGCCCAAATCGCCCGAGCAGCTGAAGGCCTTCATCGCAGCGGAAATTCCGAAATGGGCGCGGTTGGCGCGCGAGGCCAACATCCAGCCGGAGTGAGCACATGACTCATCGATCAGGTCCTGTCCGCGTAAGGGTTCATCGGCTGGATGACCAGTGCTAACTTTCATGATGCGTGGCAACGCCCCGGATCGTGAAAGACTTTCACGTCAGTCCAGCGTCAGCCCCATCTTCTGAATGAGATTCCCCCAGCGTTTGTACTCAGAAGTGATGTAGTCGCTCAATTCGCGCGCCGTGGAGCCCTGCGCGATGAAGCCCATTTCCGCGAGCTTGCGCTGCGTCTCAGGCGCTGTGACGGCCGTCATCAGCGCCGCATGCAGCTTGGCAACCACGGGTTCTGGCACACGCGCCGGCGCGACCACCGCAAACCAGGTGAACGCCACCAGACCGGGGTAACCCGCTTCGATGAATGTGGGCACGTCCGGTGCGACCGGCGACCTCACATCATCAAAGTTAGCCAGAATCTTGATTCGACCTTCACGGTGCAGTGGCACCAGCGTGGCAATGGCGTCCACCAGCCCTTCAATGCGACCACCCACAAGGTCCACCAGCGCCGGCCCGGTGCCTTTGTATGGCACCTCGGTCATCTGGATGCCGAGCGCCTGGTTCATCAGCACGTTGACGAGCTGTGAATTGGCGCCGGTGCCGGCAGAACCGTAGTTCAACTTGCCACCCTGGACGAGCGCATAACGTCGAAACTCGGTGATGTTTGAAACCGGCAAGGCCTGCGGCACCGCAAAGCCCAGCGGCACCTTGACGGCCATGCCGATGGGCGTGAAGTCCTCGACCTTGTACGGAAGCTTCTTGTACAGGTGCGGGTTGGTGCACAACGTCGTCGTTGTCACCATCAGCAGCGTGTGCCCGTCGGGCGCGGCGCCCGCCACATGCTGTGCGCCAACGATGGTGCTGGCCCCGGGCCTGTTCTCGACGATGACCCGGGCCCCGAGTGCCGCTTGCATGCGCTCTGCCAGCACCCGTGAAGAGATGTCGGTCGGCCCGCCGGCCGCATAGGGCACCACCAGCGTGATGGGTTTGGCAGGGAAAGCCTGCGCGCGGGCGTAACCGATTGCGAGCGCGGCTGCGCCTGCGGTGCTTTGCAGCAGTTGACGGCGTGTGAACATGAAGGGGCTCCTGGTTCAGTCATTGAAACGCAAGCTGTGCGGCCTGGGGCAGGCGATCAACGCGGGCGCCAAACACAAGAACGGCCCGTGGCCCGTGACACGGGACTGCGCGCACGAATGCACGTGTGCGACGCCACAGGCTCACGGCGAGGCCTGCCAGGGCATGGGTTGCACCGGCCGGCCCTCGTTGAAGAAGACCAGCTCGCGGGCGATGAACGATTGCCGGCCTTCGCTGGCCAGCAGCCTGCCAGCAGCCGGCGCCACACGCTCAACAAAGTCGGTTGATGCCATCGCGGCGTTCAACGCTGCCGCCGAGTCGAACCACAGTTCCTCAATGACGTCGATGGTCAGCGCTGCGGCGGGTCGCGCCCCCGGCAAGCGGAAGCTGCCTTCGATGACGTGGTTGACGCGCCAGCCGCGCAGCAGCGCTGCGAAAGCCGGCGCTGCCTGCACCGCGCCTGCGAAGTCGGCGGCATAGCGCCGGCGCAGATCGGCCACGGGCAGGCCCGGCGCGCGCCGCGACAGGATCACCAGCTTCAGCGCCGCGCTGCCTTCCCGCAGCGTTTCTTCGACCGCGGCCATCGACACCGTGCGCTCCATGTCGATGAAGAGGCGCTCGTCGACGGCGATGCGGTCCCGGTAGATCGTTGTGGCGGCGAACGTGTCTTCGTTGGGTGAGATGCCGGGCAACCAGAACGCAGCCATGCCGGCAAAGCCAAAAGGCGAGCCCACCGGCCCGGCACCAAGCACATGGTTTTGCACATAGCGGCGGCGCCATTGCCCATAGCCCGGGCTGCCAGCCACGGTGGGCCCATGGGTGTCGGCCCAGTAGCGCTGGAATGCTTCGGCGCTGAGCCCGGGCTTGGGCACCAGGAAGGCGATTTTCTTGAATTGCTCGGGCATCGTGTGACTGCAGGTGAGGGCGATGCTGCAAGTGCGGCGGCT